>JALQUJ010000043.1 GCA_023263825.1 Porticoccus sp. | reverse complement strand
ATGGCACATTATCCTACAATAACAAAACAGCGTATCGTCGGGCATAGTGATATATCTCCAGGTCGAAAAACTGACCCAGGCCCTGCATTTGATTGGCAACGTTATTTTTCGGATCTTGTTTAAGGTGTAAGTTACTGAATGTGTTTTATCAGGTTGTTGTTCCATAAGTGGAGTCTGAAATGAAATTTATCATAATCGTCATTGGTATTTTGTTGCTCCAGCGGATGGGGTCTTTGTCCCAATTACAGCGAGATGGCTGGTATCGTCAGTGGACTGTATGTGTACAAAAGCAGAAATGGCTTGGCTCTATCCCTGATATAAAGTTGCTGGTCTCATTACTTGTGCCGCTTTTTGTCTTGGTCGGTGCCCTATTGTTGCTGGGTAACCATTGGTTTGGAATGCCTGTATTTGTAGTGAGCTTTTTAGTGTTTCTCTACTCTCTTGGCCGAGGCAATTTAGAGGAAGATATTGAAGGTTACCGTGAGGACTTGAGACGAGATGATTTACAAGCGGCCTATCATGATGCCGCGGAGTTTAATGTAACAAAAGAAGTGGGTGTATCTGAAAACTGGTCAGAGTTACATGATGAGGTTGTGGGTGCACTTTCATACCGCTATTTTGAACGCTATTTTGCCGTAATTTTTTGGTTTGTTCTTGCCGGTGCCCCAGGTGCGTTGTTATATCGTTTGCTGGTTTTACATTCAGAGATAGCAGCTAAAGGGTGCTACGAACATGATAGTCAGAGGGTCCAACATGGCTTGCATCTGATGGAGTGGTTGCCGGTGCGATTAATGGGGTTATCCTTAGCGTTTGTTGGCAATTTCACTGCGTGTCTGGAGAGTTTGAGAGCGAGCTTGCTATCAGGGTCAATCAGTACATTGTCAGCTATAAGAAGTTACGTTCTGGCGGCATTAGCGTTAGGTTCAATCAAAACAATTTCTGAACAGCGAACGGAAGAAAAAGTAGAAGAACAAATTGAAGAAACGTTATCTATTAAAAATGAAGCGGAAACAGAAGTAACTGAGATTAGGGCATTGTTTTCTAGGGCGTTAATGCTTGCTCTTTGCCTGGTCGCATTTCTTATTATCTTACTTTAAGGTCTTAGGGATTTAGGTGGCTGATTTTTTATGGTTAGTCACTATGCCAGCGGAATAATGATCCCGCCAGAGTAACAAATACTACGGTCATCAAAACTAAGATGAGCAAGTGTGGCAAAACATCACTTATCCCGGCACCTTCTAGCATGACTTCTCTCGCAGCTTTAAC
>JALQUJ010000016.1 GCA_023263825.1 Porticoccus sp. | reverse complement strand
CAGTGAATCTACAGTTTTACTGCTACAACCACTATTTAGCACCGCCGTTCGTGCTGGGTTCCCTAGCCCTGCGGATGACTTTGTGGAAACGCCGCTGGATATCCGAGAATATTTAATCAAGCACCCTTCAGCCACATTTTTTGCCCGGGCTGAAGGTGATTCCATGACAGGGTTTGGTATTTTTAGTGGAGATCTTCTGATCGTTGACCGGGCACTACAACCACAACATGGTGATGTCGTTATCGCTGCCATTGATGGTGAACTCACCTGCAAGGTACTGGATTTACAGGAACAATTACTGCGTGCCGGTAACAGCCGTTATCCTCCCATTCAATTGCACGATAATGCAGAATTACTAATAGAAGGTGTGGTTGCTCACTCCGTTCGCCATCATCGATGTTTGCGTTAAAAAGATGTTCGCCTTAGTGGACTGCAACAGCTGCTATGCCAGCTGTGAGCAAATATTTCGTCCCGACTTACGCAATAAACCCGTAGTGGTGTTAAGCAACAACGACGGCTGCATTATTGCCCGCTCCAGGGAGGCTAAGGCATTGGGTATTCCCCACCTTCATCCCTATTTCAAAGTAAAACATCTGCTGCAACGCCACCGAGTGGCAGTGTTTTCCAGCAACTTTCGGCTTTATGGCGATATTTCCCATCGAGTGATGGATACCCTGAGGCACTTCAGCCCGAATATTGAAATTTACAGTATTGATGAAATGTTTCTGGACTTAAAAAGTATTCAACACCTTCAACATTATGGGCAAACAATTAAAAAAACTTTGTGGCAACAGATTCGAATGCCCGTCAGTGTGGGAATAGCTCCCAGTAAAACCCTGGCGAAACTGGCCAACTATGCGGCAAAAAATATTCCTAAATGCCAGGGGGTATGCCTACTGGATAAACCAGAAAAATGGCAGTGGCTGATGCGGCGGGTACCCGTAACCAAAATCTGGGGAGTGGGCTCACGTATTGGAAAACGGCTAAAGGAGCAATCTATTTGCACGGCCTGGGACCTGGCCAGCAGCAGCCCTAAAATGATGCGGCAACATTTCAGTGTCTGCCTGGAAAGAACGGTGGAAGAATTAAATGGTACTGCTTGCCTGGATCTGGAAGACAACCCACTGGATAAAAAGCAAATTTATTGCAGCCGGTCATTTGGCAACAAACCCTCAGAATTACCTCCCCTATTACAGGCTGTTAGCCTCTACGCTTGCCGCGCCACTGAAAAACTCCGAGCACAACAACATCTGGTTTCGACTATTCATGTCTTTATTCACACTTCACCACACCAGCCCAGCTACTACAGCAACAGTACCGTGGTAAAACTGCCCTACCCTACAGATGACAGTCGTGTCATTGCTGCCAATGCTAAACAAGCCATTCGTAAACTCTATCGCCCCGGCTACAAGTACCTTAAATCCGGTGTCGGTTTAATAGAAATTACGCCAAAACAATATTATCAACAGGATATTTTTCAGCCCTATCAGAGAAAAGAGACCGATGCGTTAATGGCAACGTTAGACAAAATTAATCAACGCTATGGCTCGGGATCTGCCTTTTTAGCAGGGGAAGGAATCAGGCAGCGCTGGCCTATGCGACAACAGCATCGCTCACCCTGTTATACCACTGACTGGTATGATTTGCCGATGGTAAAAACATAGAGTTCTTAATAAAAAATACAAAAGCCAGAAACCAAAACGCCGCTTAAGAAGCGGCGTATGGTTTGAAGAAAATAGCTTTAGGAATTAAGAACGAATGCGGTGAACCATTCCCAAAGAAAGTAGGCCCAGTGCAAACAAGATCAAACTTGTAGGCTCTGGAACGTTAGCTGGAGGGTCTTGTGGATCTGTAGGCTCTACTGGATCACCATCTACTTCAGAAATTGCAAAACTGGACGTAAATGCCATAAAGAAGACATTGTCATCGTTACTTGGATTGTTTGTATCGAACTGAACAAATGTATCACCATTAAAAACAATCATTATGGCAAACATTATAAAAACCGTGATTTGAACAACAAAACATTGCTAGTACCCAGGTCAAAATTATTAACACCACCTAAACTCTTTAAAAAACAAAGGTCAGATGATCGCCGTCCCAAAGATAGAGACTCTGGCAGAAGCTATAGGCATTAAAAACAACAGCTACACACGACCCACCAATTTCTAATTCACCTTCAGAATCAACCGCCAGTTTCTGCCATATCTAACACGATGACGCTATAATGGGTGGTTCTGGTCATTTAATGTATTGAGTTCCATGGATATAAAAGCCTACATGCAACAGCTGGGGCAGCAAGCTCGCTCAGCCTCAAGAGTCATTGCCGCAACAAATACCAAAACAAAAAATGCAGCGCTTCTCGCTATTGCTGGTGCACTGAATAACAACCGCCAACAAATTCTGGCGGCAAATGCTATCGACTTAAAAAATGGTCAAGCGAACGGCCTTGATGCAGCATTACTAGATCGCCTGGAGCTTAATGACAGCCGAATAGATGCCATGATCGAGGGCCTGCAACAAGTCGCAGAACTTGCAGATCCTATTGGCAAGACCACCGAGCTCACCAAACGTCCTAGTGGTATTGAGCTGGGGAAAATGCGTGTACCTCTCGGCGTGGTTGGAATTATTTATGAATCCCGCCCCAACGTCACCATTGATGCCGCTAGTTTGTGCCTGAAATCAGGCAATGCCACAATTTTACGTGGTGGTAGCGAATCCATTAATTCCAACCAGGCCATTGCAGAATGTATCAAGCAAGGTCTGGCGGCTACCGGCCTGCCTGAAGCTGTGGTGCAAGTAATAGAAACCACTGATCGCGCAGCTGTGGGCGAATTGATCACCATGGCTGAGTATGTGGATGTTATCGTCCCCCGGGGCGGCAAAGGGCTGATCGAGCGGATTAGCAATGATGCCCGCGTCCCCGTGATTAAACATCTGGACGGTATTTGCCATGTCTATATTGATGACAAGGCTGACCTCGATATGGCTTTCAATATTGCCGTCAATGCCAAAACCCACCGTTATGGCGTCTGTAATGCGATGGAAACCTTATTGGTTGCAGAAGGCGTTGCCTCAGAAATTTTACCCCGTCTGGCCAAAGCTTACGAAGAAAAAGGCGTCGAGTTAAGAGGCTGTAAAAAAACTCAGAAAATTATTAACTGCCTCCCAGCAACGGAAGAAGACTGGTTCACCGAATACCTGGCACCGATTCTTTCGATAAAAGTTGTAGCCAATATGGATGCAGCCATGGAGCACATAGCTCATTACAGCTCTCAACATACGGAATCTATTATCACCGACGACCAAGACAGAGCACGTAGGTTTATCGCAGAAGTAGATTCGAGTTCTGTCATGCATAACGCATCGACCCGCTTTGCCGATGGTTTTGAATATGGCCTGGGAGCTGAAATTGGTATTTCCACAGATAAAATCCATGCTCGCGGCCCTGTAGGCCTTGAGGGTCTAACCTCACAAAAATGGATCGTCTATGGCCATGGCGAAATACGTCAGTAAGCCATGTCACTAATTTCAAAAAATTTTCTCGAAGGTCTGAAGGGTATCGGCATTTTTGGCGGCACATTTGACCCCATCCATATCGGCCATTTACGGACTGCGGTGGAATTAAGAAAGGCACTCTGCCTCAGTGAAATGCGGCTCATTCCTAGTGCAACCCCACCCCATAGAGAACAACCTGAAAGCAGTCCAGAACACCGCTTGTCAATGTTGAAACTGGCCCTTGGACGTACATCTGAAAACTGTAACTTGGAATTAAGAGAACCGGGGTTAATCGCTGATGATAGAGAATTACGCAGGGACGGGTTTTCGTACACCATCGACACACTAAAACAACTTCGTGCTGAAACAGGGCCAGAGACTCCGTTATATCTTTGTATTGGTATGGACTCACTAATCGACCTGAACCAATGGCACCAGTGGAATGAACTTACCGATATTGCCCATATTATTGTAGCCGCAAGGCCTGGCTGGCATTTACCAAAGAGCGGTGAAGTACTTGAATTTGTTCGAGCTCATCGAGCCACCAACAAAGAACAACTACAGAAAACACCGGCAGGAAAAATATTAATTATGGAGATGACCTTGTTGCCCATTTCAGCAACAGGTATTCGACAGGCACTTAAGCGGGGAGAATCTATCCGTTATTTGGTGCCGGACTCTGTTATTGATTACATTACAGAGCATCAGCTGTACACAGATACAAATAATCCAACACCAGATAATCCAGCACAGGAAATTCCATGAGTAAGAATTTAATTGATATCGTGATGAACGCCCTTGAAGAAGTTAAAGGCAAAGATATCACTCAACTAAACGTCAGTGATCTCACCGATGTAATGGACACCATCGTCGTTGCCAGTGGTAACTCAAACCGCCAGGTAAAAGCGCTGGCCAACAATGTCATTGAAGACTGTAAAAAAGCAGGCTTCCAACCCATCGGAGTCGAAGGTATGGATTCCGGTGAATGGGTATTGGTAGATCTTGGGGATATCGTTGTCCACATGATGCAACCCACCACCCGTGAATTTTATGACCTGGAAAAACTTTGGTCCGTTCGCCCTGGGGACCTCGACGCGGATGTCGAGGAACACTAGGTTAGACAAATACTAAAAAAGGACAAAACCACCTGTGCACCTAAGAATTATTGCCATCGGGTCCAAAATGCCCGACTGGATAGAAGCAGGCTGCAATGAATACCTAAAGCGACTTCCCTCAGAGCTGAATTTAGAAATTATTGAATTACCCCTGGGGCAACGGGGGAAAGGCGCAGACATTAACCGTGCCATTCAACGTGAAGGCGAAGCTATGCTCAAAGCCATCAGTGAACAGGATCATGTCATCGCATTGGACGTTTTGGGTAAACCCTGGAGCACTGAACAATTAGCCAAAAAGCTACAACAGTGGCAACTTTCTGGCGATAATTTCAGCTTACTAATTGGCGGCCCCGATGGTCTTGCTCCGGAGTGTTTGAAGCGGGCTAATAGTAAATGGTCTCTCTCTGCTCTGACCCTACCTCACCCTTTAGTGCGCATTTTATTGGTAGAGCAAATCTATCGCGCAGGTACCATTAATTCAGGGCACCCATACCATCGGTAGTCCATCGACAATCCATTTATAGTTAGATTTATATTACTCTATGGATGGCTACTCTACGGAATAAATCAGCTAAATGAAGCCAAGCCTAATGACCATTACCCTTGGCCTCTTTATCATCAACCGACTCCAACAATTCTTCGGGAAGCTCAAACCCTAAAGCCTCAGCACGCTTACTCCATTGCTGACGAGCCAATGCCCTCATATCTGTTACATCATCTGTCTCATCCACAATATCCATACCGAGCAAAGTTTCTATCACGTCCTCTAAAGTCACCAACCCTTTAACACCACCATATTCATTCACAATAATGGCAATGTGCTGCCTGCTATCCAGGAAAACCTCTAACAGTTTTGGCAGTAGCATAAAGTCAGGAACGGCTTGCAGCTTTCGTTTGAACGACGTTAATGTGAGCTGCTTCCCACCCGAAGGTTTGTGCATCATGATTTTATCTTTCAAGGCAAAGCCGGTGATGTCATCAATATTTTCGCCATATAAAGGCAACCGTGAGAAAGGACAATGACGCAATGCTTTTTGTGCCTCAGAGACAGGCATGTCTTCGGATAGCGATGTAATCACAACACGAGGCGTCATGACATCCGTGACTTTTAAGGAGCGAAAGCGAAACAGATTCTGGATAATTTTGGATTCATGTTCATCAATTTCACCTGTTTTTTGCCCAAAACCGACCATCGCCAAGAATTCTTCACGACTAAACTTATGAACGCTTTTCCCTCTTGTAATCAGGCGAGTGATTGCCTCTGAAACCACGACCAAAGGGTACATTAAGACAATAAGCGCCCGAATATACAGTATTGTTACGCTTACCAACTTACGCCAGTAAACGGCTCCCAATGTTTTCGGGACTATTTCTGACAAGAACAAAATTAAAAGCGTCATAATGGCTGAAAATAGGCCAACCCAGGTACTACCAAAAACAATCGCTGACTGTGCACCAGCTTCAATTGCCCCTACGGTATGGGCAACGGTATTCATGGTCAAAATGGCCGCAAGAGAACGATCAATTTTTTCCTGACGAAGTAACTTAAGGCGTGTAGCCTGCTCCGGATTTTGATCCCTCAAGCCTTCGATGTAAGAAGGGGTGATACTTAGAAGAACTGTCTCTGCTACGGAGCAGAGAAAGGAGATAATCAGGGCCATGCTGACAAAAACAACAAGGAGGAAAATTGCATCAGACTTATCCTGATGGGACAAGGCAACGCCCTCAACCTGATCTATATATCCAGCTGAAAAGGCTAATTTTGAAAATAACAAAAATGGCAAAATGGTAATTATTCTGCCTATTCGTTGAATTTGAGACTTCATATAACCTCGCTGGTTACTTGCCCTTGCTCTTTAACTCTGGTTATTGACTCTACTCATCAAATTATAAGATTTATTGAATAATACTATTCATTCCTTCAATAAACTCAGATTTTCCACCATAGGAAGGATGCCTGATGTATTTAATAGACGATACTGGGTAAGCTTTTCTTGCACATTCAACACCTTTGACACCAACCCCTGCAACTATCTCTGGCTGAAAAATGTCATAAAGCTGTTGTAGGTAAGTGATTCCTTGAGTAATTTCTTTGCTATTGGGTGTTCTATTTTTATTCTCTTTACCCTCTGGGTGCGGATGAAAGGGAAAATAATTCCAAAATAGTGGTACAGTTTTTTTATCAACTAAATATTGCCAAACTATAGAGGCCGTATTTTCTGATGTCATCTCTTTTAGCGCATCGCTACTCAAGGTCAACTTGGATTTTATGGTACGAAATAATGGATGCTCAGCTCTCATAAGCACTTTCACACTGGAAAAGGGGATACCGGTAATTCGACACCCTTTATAGCTAGGGGCTTCACCCACTAAAAGAACACGCCCGCCGGGATGAGCAGACATGTGTTCGAGCATGTATTCCAGATAGAGTCGGAGATTGTTAACCACCCCATCATCGAGATAGGGATTGGTCACAGTCGGGGTGTTTTTTGACGCTGTAGTGTTTCCAGAAAGGATTCTATTTCGCTCATCATAATTTGATGAATAGATCGCTCAAAAACACGGAGAAGACAATCTACTGTTACACAAAAGGGCTTTTACTTGGTCATATTCGCCAATTTACTCAAGCCGATGGCGAGATCTTCTTCGATCACATCACCATCGTAGGTACCGCGAAAAATATTATTTTTGCCCACTTCACTGTCGCTGGAAGAAACAGCCACTTCGGCAAAGATGCCGTCAGGGTTCTTCAGGATTAATTCTACATTGGGGAATTTTTTGTGTTCTTTTTCTGCCATTACCTTACATTCAGAATACTTAAACTCAACATCATCAATGCTGAATACCAGCTCCTCAAACGTTTTACACTCAAATTCAGTTACCATATCTATTACCTTCAATTTCTTTTCTATCTGTAGCATTCCCACTAAACGCACGAGAACTTACCTAACCAGCTAAAAGTTGGGGGGAGGATACTATAGGTATTTTTTGGCCGGTTCCACCCTTATATAGTGGATATAAACAGGAGTGCTCTGGATTTAGGCACGAGTACTTTAGCATCTAAACAAAAGGAGTTTACTGCTTTTCATCGGGAATAAATAAAAGTGCTTCGGAATTAATACAATACCTTAGCCCTGTTGGTTTAGGCCCATCAGGGAAGACATGTCCCAGATGCTCACCACAGGCGGATAATACCTCGGTACGCCTGCCCATCCATGACCAATCATCCTCTAATTTAATATTATCAGCTTGGTGCATTTCCCAAAAACTGGGCCAGCCTGTACCTGACTTATACTTCTGACTGGAGTGAAAAACCGGCAACCGGCAACCTGCCGTTACATAAGTGCCTTTTTGCTTATTCTTAAGCAAACTTCCAGTAAATGCTCTTTCCGTGCCTTTTTCCCACAGAATATTAAATTGCTTAGGTGTCAGTATTTTTTTCCATACAGTTTTTGGGATAGTTTCCAAATCTCGCCCCTCTTCTATTAAATGCTTGGCCTGTTCCACGGTCATGTGAGGTACAACTTTAGGGGCACCGGTTTGGTCAGAGGCTTGAAGAACTTGCGTAGAAAGCACAAACAGCAAAAAAGCTGTTAAAAATATGAAAAGCCATGCTTTATATTCGGACACATCAAAAAAAACAGATAGATTGTTCTTCATAATTGAGCCTGCTCACCGGCACTCTTACCAGCATAAAATAAACAAGTTAAGTAAACTTAATGACTTAAGAGGACTCTGAAAAACTTGGGCAGCGAAGAGATGGCTAGGTAGTTTTTCAAAGTTTCCTTAGCTTAATTAGAAGGTTTGACCACACCAAACCGTCGGTGTTCATACACAGGCATTTTCTGGCGTAATTTTTTTAGATAATTAAGGTCAACATCAGCAACGATGACACCGGGGCCATCATCTAACTCCTCTATAATATTTCCCCAGGGATCAATAATGACAGAACCACCCCAAGTAGGACGTTTAGGGTGATGACGGTCACCCATATTAGCACCAACAATATAACTCAAATTTTCAACAGCCCTTGCCTTTAATAACAACTGCCAATGAGCCTCACCTGTTTTGGCTGTAAACGCTGAAGGAACAACAATTAACTCTGCCCCATGATCGGCCAAATAACGATATAACTCAGGGAAACGAAGATCGTAACAAACACTCAACCCCAATCGGCCAAATGGTGTGTCCACCACTACCGGTTCTTTTCCATGGCAATAGTCCTTGGACTCCCTGTAACTACCGTGGGTATCATCTACCTGCACATCAAACAGATGCATTTTCTGATAGCAAACAACTTCATGACCTTTATCATCAATGACAAAACAGCTGGCTAAGGCTCGACTCTCCTCATCTGCCCCTTTATTAAATAAACCACAAGAAGTTGCTACGGGAATGGTTCCGCCTACGAGCCAGACCTTATGCTGTTGTGCTTGCTCTGACAAAAATGTACGTGCAGGACCTGAACGACCCTTCTCTTGCTGAGCTATCTCGGTAATACCTCCACAGCCGTGATAAGCGAAGTATTCTGGCAATACCAATAATTGTGCCCCTTGACTGACGGCCTCCTTAATCAAAGCACTTGCTTGGGCCAAATTTGCATCGAGGTTACCACTACTCGTCATCTGCAGAGCCGCTACTCTTGGTAAAATAATCTCACTCATGGAGTGCTCTCTGACTCTGATACTGGTTCCGATACTGACTCTGCGACAGGCTCTAATACTGACGCCTTTTCAGATATATTAGGCTGTGTTCCAGACTTTTTACTACCAGATGTACTGTCACTAAAAATTTTCTGCACTTGAATTTCAGGCTCATTCCATGAACCTTCGATGCTATAGCTGATACTGGACAACTTATCGACTTGCTTCTTGAAAACCTTGCTGGTCAAGTAGACACCTGCCGCTGCGGGCAAGCCACCAATGGCTGCCGCCACCCAGGGAAGATTGGTACCAACGGGTAATGTTGTCACCAACTCAGCATCTATTTCCTCTGGAATCAGGTTTGCCTCTCCTTCCATTTTGATACGACCCGACGGTAACTTAACCACCATTGGGGCATCAAATGTTAAAGTTCCCCGATCAAACACTAGCCCGCCACGCATCTCATCGTAGCTCATACCCTTTTCAAATAAATCTGAAAAATCGAGCTGCAAACGGCGCACCCAATTACCAAAATTAAATAACCCCACCAAACGAATTAATGCATTGGCTGCACCAGTTGGCGACTTATAAAACCGACCCTTTTCCAGATGCAGTGACATCGCACCACTTATGGTGGTATGAGAAATATCCCAAGGGCGCCCGTCCCAACTTAACCCGGCAAAAAAGTGTGCTTCCTTGCTATCCAAAATAGCAGGCAATTGCCAAGCCTTCATCACCTCGCCAATATCACCAGCACGTAATAGCCCATCAAATTTAGTGTGGTGACGATTATTCTCTACTGTCCACTCTAGGCTGGTTTCATGCTCCGGATCACCTAGCTGCAAACCCAATAAGTTAGCATTAATGCCAGAAATTTTGACCCCATTGGTTTGTGGTTCCATCAGCAAATTAGCTTCACCAAATCGTTTATCGCCCACACCAAAGTTTCTAACAGCCAGCTGCATATGGGGCAATGAAGAAGGATCCAGTTCTTCAGCATCACCGTCCGCTTCTGTTGGTGTTGGCAAGAACAACCTTTCCAAATCAATCATCATAGGTGCTGATTCATCAGAAGAAATCAACACATGACCCTCAGCACGATCACTCTCGACACCAATCATCCATTCACTGTTTTGGTACCCACCATTTATCAAAGCATCTTCAAACTCCAGACCAGCGACATCGAGCTGGTCAATTTCAAGATCAAAAATCGGGGTTAAATTAAGAGAGGGCGAGCCACTTTCGTTTGTGCTAGAAGTTGTATCCGCAAAGTTAAGAATTTTGGGGTAAGCCTGTTGCCACTGTGAAAGAGAAAATGATGTCAAATGACCAACAGCTAATAACTGTCCAGGCTCAGGCAACGCTTTATGATCACTATCAACGGCTAATAAACCGCGTAAAACTGAGCCATCTCGCAACTCAAGGTGAGATTTAATTTCTTCGCCCAAAGCCACCCTTAAATCCAATTTCTTAGCAAAAATGACACTTGCCTCAACGTACCTTTCACTGCCGGCTGATTTACCAAAGGGTTTTGGCAGGTTAACTTCGGCCCCTTTTAATTGGCTTGTTACCTTTAACCGGATTGGTATCGAAATATCTTCTAAAGGAACGCGCACATTGGCCAGTACATCTGTTTTCCCAAGTAATACTTGATCTGATGGCAAGTTTAAAAAATCACTCAACGCCGGCATGGCAAAGCGACCATCAACACGGATCAGCAGATCATCTTTTTGTGTTTCCAAATTAGCCAATACGGGCTCTCCCCAAAATTGCCCTTTAAGTTCATCCGCGTATAAGCCCTTTTTATCCCTGTATTTGATAATGCCTTTCAATTGCTGAAAAGAAATTTTTGTCCCTGGCAATGACATTAATCCCTGGTCGATGGCTGTATCCACCTTATAAGAACCTGGTCCAGTATTTGCTTTTAAGGGAATATTTAAATCAAGATTAATCCCACTATTCCCTGACAAATCCCAACCTTCTATACCTTGTACACGTGATTTCAATGGCGACTGCACCAAAATATCAATGGCATCACCCAGATCAGATTGGACATGGCCAGTAATTAACAAATTCTGGTTGTTGCTTCTAGCATCTGCTCGAACCAATACATCAGCCTGTTTGACAGTGGCTTTTCCCAGGCTTGCAGAAAGAATCTCTGCATCTAATTCGATGACATCCAGTGTCATCAAGGCATCCAACTGTTCTAATGCAGGCCAATCAGGCTGAAATTTCAGCTGCCCATCAACAGCATGGAGATACAGCTGAATGGAGCGCAGACCACCATCCCCCCCTGCAAGGGGACCTCTCCAAATAAATCCAACTTCAGGAACCGCCATATCGCCAATGGATTGATCCAACCAATCAAGCAACCCCGGGTCAAGGTTATCGGGTATGTAACGGTTTCGATATTTGGAATGGGTATTCTGAACCCCAACAGACAAATACATTTCTGGTTTGAGCTCTGGCTGTCCTACAGGAAGATTAAGGTATAAAAATACTTTCCCCTTTCCTTCATCACCATCCATTTCCAAAGGGCCACTGGTTACTGTCACTGCCTTGCTCTCTGCATCCCAACCCCAGCTGACCTGGCCTTTCATGGAGCTATGCTCCATAAATTCATCAAAAACCTGAGGGTAGTGAAGAGCAAAACCATTCGGGCTATCTAACTCGACAAAACCCGATGTGTTATTCACCTCCATATAACCATTAACTTGACGAGCGGCAGGCGCCCCTTGCCATGACGATACGGCAAGATCATCTAAGTTGGCTCGTAAATGCACATCTGGCTTGTCATCTTCAAGGGATAAATCTATGTGCAATTTACGAATGTTACCGGTGGGCTGTAACTGCTGTGCAGCATTAGCTACAACATCTGGAGCGAGGCGGGTTTTTACTAACATATCATCCAATAAACCCAAATTCATTTGGCTGACAGCAAGAGACCCTGTACCCCACTGGGCACCAACTTTTTGTAAGAAATTAATCGTCAGGGGCTCTATCTGTATATCGCCCCAATCAAAATCGAGTTCCTGAAGCCGAAGGCCCCAATCCTTACCTGGGTCAAGCCAACCCGTTATATCCGCTTTGAAGTTGGTCAATGGTTCCACATCTTCCAACCAATTGAGAGGGATTTCTGCAGCAGAAAGACTGCCAACCAGATTAGCTCCACCCCCTTTCATAAGGTTGATCCAGATTTCACCTTCTATATCTGTTTCAATATTACCAATACGTTCCACTGTTTCTGGGAACCAACCTTTGGCCAAGGCATTAAGGGAGCCGCTAAAATCGATTCGATTCAACTTCAGATAGGCTAATGCATCAAAATCTTCAAGGTCTCGATAGTCACCTTGCCCCTCAACGATTAACTGTGCTGAATGTTCCGCTCCAGCTAAATTAACCGATGCTAAAAGTCGGTGGAAATCACCACTGTTTTCCAAGCGTATGTCACGTGCTTCCAGTACAGCTTCTGTTCCCGAAAAAAATGCCAACTTAAATGAAACAAGTTTTACATCGAGGTATGCACTGTAAAGCAGTACATCCAATAAACCACTGCTGTCACCACCGCCATTGAGCGCTAAACCCGCAATGGTCCAGGCACCATTTGCATCTTCTTTTGCCGCAAGGTTAATCTCGCCTAAATGAAGATCACGCCAAACTAATTGGCGCGACAAAATACTTTGAACTAGATTCAGGTCTAGCTTGGCATAATCCAGTGTGATCGCCGGTGCTTTTTGGCCTGGAGCGTAAATAGCCAAATCCCTAGCGGACACCTCAGGTGTAAACTGATGCCACTCTCCATGCAACGCCCCACTTGTGAGCTCCAAACCTAATGCTTCGGATGCATAGGCATGAATTTGTGTGCGATAGCTATCTAGATCATCAATGGTTTCACGACCAATAGAAATCAATAAGGCAAGGAAAATCACCAGGCATGCTGATAACAGCAATACCCACCTTGTGATTCTTTTAAATAATTGAACTCCGTTCAAAAAATGCTCCTAACAACCCTACGATTAGCTAAACAAATATTATCAAGACCCATTAGAAGGAAAGCCCCAATTGCCCGGTAAAAATCCACACTAAAACCACAGCCAAAAACCTCTGACAAAGAGGTATTACCCTAAAAATAACGTAGTAGGTGGCATGATACGCGAGCGTTAGATAAATAAAAAATCATACTCCAGATTAAAAATGGAAATCGAGAATGATGGTTCAGATGAGCCAAAACTGGACTACATTTAGTACTAAAATAAGTAGTTCAAATCCTCACCTGATATTAGACAGGAATAATGTCAAACTGTTCTTGGGAATATGCTGATTCCACTTGAAATTCTAATGTTTTCCCAACAAATTCTTCCAAATCTGCCACATGGGAAGATTCTTCATCCAACAAACGATCAATAACAACCTGTGCAGCTAATACCAGAAATTTTTCGCACTCAAAAGTACGCGCTTCTCGTAACACATCTCTGAATATTTCATAGCATGTGGTTTCAGCAGACTTTAGTCGCCCCATACCTTCACAGACAGGACACGGCTGACACAATGTCCGACCCAAGCTTTCACTACTTCTCT
>JALQUJ010000014.1 GCA_023263825.1 Porticoccus sp. | reverse complement strand
CTATTTGGTTGCCCATTCAATGGGTGGGTTAGTCGTTCGATGCTGGCTGCAAAATTTACGCTTAAAAGAAACCAACCCCGTTAATGTAGAAAAAATATTTACCTATGCAACACCCCACAGCGGTATAGATTTTCGTGGTATTGGCAATGTACCCAAGCTAATTAAAATCAATAATACTGAAAATTTTCAAACCGACAGAATGCGTCAGTATTTAAAAATCCCTAAAACCAAACCCATCAACAGCCTCAATAATAAATTCCCTGAAGAACGTTTTTTCAGTTTGATCGGCACAAACTCTAACGACTATACCGCTGTTGCAGGGCTATCACGTAAAGTAGTTGGACCCTTAAGTGACGGGCTGGTGCAAATCAAAAATGCCTCCGTTAAAGGGACACCAAGAGCCTATGTTCACCGGGCTCATTCTGGACACTATGGCATTGTGAATTCAGAGGAAGGCTACCAAAATCTGAAGCGGTTTTTCTTTGGCGATATCTCTGTTCAAGGTAATTTTGTGATCCACAAAATTACTTTTCCAAAAAAAATTGAACAGGCAAAAAAGAAAGGTAAAAAAGTCCGCGCCGCATACCACCTTGAAGTTGTCACCAAAGTTCGCGATGCCCGGTGGGATATGTACCGTAGAACTGTCGACGATCGCTCAGCCATTTACATCATTCATGATGAAGTGGATGGAAAAGAAAAAAAAGTTCGCTTATTTAGTTCTTTCCTCTCCAAAAATGCCATTATTAAACACAGCAAATATATGAGCTTTGCAATTAATGTTGGTTTGTTAGCACCTGAATATGTTGTCGATAACCGAATGTTTTTTGATGATTATTATCAAGGTGATTATATTTTTAATGACCAATTAAAAATATTAGTAAAAATAGAGAATGGAAACAGTGTTTTAAAATACCAATGGGCTCAGACAAATGATGATGCCTGGACCAATATAGTCCACCCTGGACCTATTGAAAGCGATTAGCTGATCAAGATTCCTTATGCCAAAGAAGGCCACCCGGGTATTGAAGCTACCCTAGAACTGGTAATTTCACCACACTAATTCTATTTTGATGCTCTGGGTATATAAAAACTATGAGGCAGTAACTGACGTCTAGCTTGTTAGTCTATTCATGCTCCCTCTACAGGAGAGCATGGGTATCTCTTTTTTCTCAACGAATACTATTTCTAGTCGATACAACTGCCGACACAGCTAAACCACACCAGCTAATCTAGCTGCAAACCAACTGGCAGCACCTAATCCGGCAACCACAATCCACCACAAAAATAACAAACGAAAACGAAATGGCTTGCGCTCTACAGAATGAATGCCTGAGTTAATCACTTCATTAATTCTGGCCAAATCTTCTTCACTGTATTCTTCTTTGCTTCGCATACCCATAATATTTACTCTTTAATAACAATGATTCCACTGGAATCTATACAGCTTTTACTCTGAGCAACTCAGCCTAACAAGCTATCCAACTTGATGAATTCTACCACTTCTTCGGCTTTTGCCTTAGACAAAAAAGGTATTTCTGCAATCATGGGGCAGGGAATCCAGCGTTGCAAGGTTTCCAGGTTTGCCTGATAGCGATCCATATCAGCAGATATTTGATTTGCTACCCAACCTGCCAGCTTAAGGCCATCACGCTGAATGGCCTCGGCGGTTAACAGTGCATGATTAATACAGCCAAGCTCCATGCCAACCACCAATACTACTGGGAGCTGAAGGCATTTTGCTAAATCTGCAAAGGTTTCCCTCTCATTGAGCAGAACGCGCCATCCGCCAGCACCTTCAACAACAGCAAAATCCGGGCGCTGCATCATTAAACCCCGATAAAAACCGGCTAATCGATCTGCACTTAACCGGCGACCGGCTTCCTGTGCAGCAATATGAGGGGCAATACCCGGTTCCAAAGCCACGGGGTTAACTTGCTCATAGCTGACAGCTAAACTGCTCTGGGCCAATAGTTGCAATGCGTCATTATTTCGTAAGCCATCACCGGTGTCTTCACATCCTGCGGCTACGGGCTTCATACCTACGGTGCTCAATCCCTGCTTTTTTGCGACAGCCAACAAACCAGAGGCTACCAGTGTTTTCCCCACATCGGTTCCGGTACCGGTAATAAAATAGGCGTTAGACATTCAGTTTAGTGACCCCAAGTGTTGCTACTCCATAAATGACTTCCCAGGTAACTGGCAGCTGTCCGTTTCCGTTGCGGTATTTTTCATAGGCTTGCATCAGGGCACGAACCTGTTCTGGGCTCGTTAAACCCCGGTTTTGGCCAGAATTCAGATTATGGGCGCCTATCCCCTTTAATTCGTCGGTTAAATGCCTTAAATCGCGATATTCGAGCTGAGGGTCATCTACTTCAAAATGATTGAAGCAGAGGCCCGCCTGGGAAAAAGCCTGATGCCAATTCTGGGCGTCTACAAAGTGATTTACATGCACGTAGTCGTCCACTTCCGCCCAAGATTGCTTTAATTCAACCAAGGTTTTACTGCCCAAGGAGGTAAATGCCAACGTTCCTCCGGGTTTTAATACACGAGCTATCTCTGTAGCTAACAACGGCAGTTGTTCACACCACTGAAACGCCAAGTTGGAAAAAATCAGATCTACGGAATTATTCGCTAAGGGCAAGCTTTCCGCATCGCCACATAACCAAGTTGCGGACGCGTTATGTTTACTGTTAGCAAAAGCAAGCATACCTTGAGCAAGGTCTAAACCTATCAGTTCAGCATCACTATATTTATGCGCTAACTGCCCAGTAAAGTAACCTGTTCCACAACCCAGATCTATGATCTGCCTGGGCAACGACTCATTAGAGAACAAATCATTGGGCAAACAATCCAGTAAATATTGCCCAGCTTTCTTCTGTAATCTAGCCACTGAATCATAGTTCTCAGCTGCCCGGCTAAAGGATTTCGCCACTCTTTTCTTATCCAGGTGATAGCGCTCAAGCTTGAGAAAATCTAGCACTTTTGAAGCCAACACCTGTGGACAACTAAGTTGCGGAATATGGCTCGTAGATTCAAGTACATCGACCTGCTGATGAGTATTCAAACCACTCAAAACATTTGCAGCAGAAACCGGTACTAATTGATCAGCCTCACCAAAGATATGTAGTCCACGAACCTTAAGGGAGGCTATTACACCCCGGTTATCTATCTCCGTCAGCAACGCCAAACCACGCGACCAGGCTACATGGCTATTTTCATCATTGCCTTGTGGACTAGCATCTTGATTCACAATAGCCTTAAGCCCAACAAGAGCCTTAAGCGCTTTTAGAACATTTCGTTCATATTGATCACCCTGACATTGAAGGCCATAAAAACGCTTTAAACAGACGGCAGGTTGTTGCTGGAACAATTCAGAAAAAGCTGCAAATGTTTTTTTCGGCATAGCCGATAACCAGCCTTTTTTCTGTATAAAGGTCGGGTTACTTGCCAGAGTAATCAGATTAGTAAAATGGTTTGGGTAACGGCTTGCTAATACTGTCGCTAACATTCCACCCAACGACCAACCCATAAGGCTACAACGTTCAGGAAGCACGGCTAAAATGCTATCGAGATAATTTTCTAAACTAGACGATTCCTCACTGGAAACAATTTGGTCTGGCAAAGTTTGAAAAAAATCACTTTCCCCAAATCCAGGTAAATCTATCGTGATTACATTCAAGTACTGGGTCAGTTCAGGCAAAACAGTCTGCCATATTTTGCTATCACACCCCCAGCCATGAATGAGCACTAATGGTTCGGGCTGAATAGCGTCTCCCTGACAGGGGTATTCACGAGTAGCTAATGGACAAATTTCTTGCATCAATGCACTAACAGGTTTTTCAGTCATGGATAGTGCAGTTTGAGCTATAGATATACTCACTTATCTACACCGTCAGGTTTCATATTCTTTAGATCCATGCTCTTCAACTCAGATACTGTCGTATCAATGGCATCTAACAACTGGTTAACTTCCTGCTCACTGTGTTCAGCGCACAGGGTAATGCGTAAACGTGAACTACCCACGGGTACTGTCGGTGGCCTAATCGCACCAACCAGAAAACCCTTGGCTCTCAACTGTTCTCCGACTCTCAAGGTCAAAGCATCATCACCTAAAATAATCGGCTGAATGGGCGTTATGGAATTCATCAATTCCGTACCTAACTGAAGGCCCAACTGTTTTGCCCCTGACCTAAAACGCTGAATCAGTAAATTCAGTTTTTCCCGTCGCCAGGTTTCTCGCTGCAAAATTTTAAGGCTGATACATGTGGCAGATGCGACAGCAGGAGGCAATGCCGTGGTATAAATATAAGTACGGGCATACTGAATTAGCGTTTCAATTAACGCTTCAGAACCAGCAACAAAAGCACCAAAGGTGCCAAATCCTTTACCCAGGGTTCCCATCAAAATAGGCAGCTCATCCAGATCCAGGCCGTAGTGCTCGGCAATACCACCGCCTTTTTCACCCAACACACCAAATCCGTGGGCATCATCGACCATTAACCAACCTTGTTGTTGCTGACAGGTTTTCGATAATTCGGGTAATGGTGCTAAATCACCGTCCATGCTAAAAACGCCATCCGTCACTACCAGCTTTCTAGCATTAGACGACTTTTCACTCTCTCCGACCTTTTCCATACGCTGAGCTAAATCAGTGCAGTCGGCATGTTTGTAGCGTAAACAACGAGCTCGACTGGCAAGGCCACCATCCAATAATGATGCATGGTTAAGCCTATCTTCAAAGATATGATCGCCCTTATCAGTTAACGCAAGAATTGTCCCCAAGTTAGCCATATAACCCGTTGAAAATAACAGGGCACGAGGTCGACCTGTGAAGTCAGCCAGCTCTTCTTCCAGTGCATGGTGTTCATGGGAATGACCGTAAATTAAATGGGATGCACCACTGCCCACACCATAGGTTTCAGCACCACGACGCAAGCTATCAATGACTGCCGGATGGCTGGCAAGACTGAGGTAATCATTACTACAAAAAGACAGGCAAGTTTTTCCATTTACTTGTACTTGGGCACCCTGCGCAGATTCCAGCAAATGACGCTGGCGGTAGAGGTTTTGCTCTTTGCGCTGGGCTAATTTGGCCTGAAGCTGCTGATCCATAGATAACATAAAACTATTTACCTAAAATCAGCCTAGTTAACTGCGTTATAAAACAAATGATCCGTTTCCGCTTCTGCCAATGTTTTTCTTAAAGCCTCTTCCTGTTCTTGGGAATCCTGTTCTACATGTCGTTTTTCTGGCGTAATCCCTAAACGATCAAGCAACTGCATATCACTGTTAGCTTTGGGGTTAGGTGTAGTCAGCAGTTTTTCACAATAGAAAATTGAATTAGCCCCCGCCATAAAAGCCATTGCCTGCATTTCATCGTTCATTTCTTCACGACCGGCAGACAACCGTACATGGGATTTAGGCATCATGATTCTCGCCACAGCGATGGTACGGATAAATTCAAATGTGTCTAAATCCTGCTGTTGATCCAATGGTGTCCCCGCTACCTTCACCAACATATTTATGGGTACAGATTCAGGATGCTGCGGAAGGTTTGCCAACTGCATTAATAGCCCAGCACGATCTTTCTCACCCTCGCCCATACCGACAATGCCGCCAGCACAGACTTTCATTCCTGCCTTGCGAACATTCCCCAGTGTATTCAGGCGATCCTCATAAGTACGGGTCGTAATAATTTCACCGTAGTATTCCGGTGAGGTATCCAGATTATGGTTGTAATAATCCAGACCGGCATCGGCCAACATTTGAGCTTGCTCTTCTTTGAGCATACCCAGGGTCATGCAGGTTTCCATTCCCAGTGCTTTTACTTCCCGGACCATTTCGGCTACATAGGGTAAATCCTTATCCTTCGGTGAACGCCATGCCGCACCCATACAAAAGCGTGTCGCACCTGTTTCTTTAGCTGCTTTCGCCTCTTCAATGACCTGCTCAACGGCCATCAGTTTTTCCTTTTCCAGCCCGGTATCGTAACGAGCACTCTGGGGGCAATATTTGCAATCCTCAGGG
The DNA here is from genome assembly GCA_023263825.1 of Porticoccus sp. Lineage (GTDB taxonomy): Bacteria > Pseudomonadota > Gammaproteobacteria > Pseudomonadales > Porticoccaceae > Porticoccus. The sequence goes on along the minus strand of JALQUJ010000014.1, from coordinate 380 downwards.
CATGCACCGGTTTTAATGGACAACAACGTACTTAACTGCACTTCATTGGGGTTAAAGTGCTGGCGGTGAGTCACTTGAGCCTGAAACAATAGATCATTAAACGGCTGATCAAACAGGGCTAACACCTCATCCCTGGTCCAATCATGTCGAATAGCAGTTGTTTGGCTGGCTGACATAGCAAATCTCTCGTGTTGTTCCTGACTTGGGCTTAATTTAACCTGCATGATAAGTGAGGTACGCCCTCTGTCAACCTAAAAAGGATTTTTGGTTAACAACTCTATGCTAAAGTCGAAAAGAACACCTACACAGTGGCTTTCAATCCATAAGCTACTAAAAATCATAAGTTTGTCCTTATTCCCTAGCTGTTGTGTACTCTGCGG
>JALQUJ010000138.1 GCA_023263825.1 Porticoccus sp. | reverse complement strand
ATTTCCGTCAGTACTTCACTCAATCCGGTTTGAATAGATTGAAGTTCTTCCTTTGTTAACACATTGGCCTTGGATAGCATGGTTGCATGAGCAATAGACCCTTGAATATCATGACGTGCCAGCCGTTGATCAAAGTTAACGGATGCGGTGAATCTGGCAACGAAGGCATCGGTTGCTTCAGTAAAGCGACCGCCCCAAGCTTGGTTGGTGTCTTTTGTCTTGCTCATGAGTAAACTGACTCTTCTTTTATAGGTGCAGCTAACAATTTCTCTGTATGCTAGCAGTGGATTAAACCAGCGAGATTATAACAAAGCCGGGACGGCTATGGGTGAACCAAGTGATACTCTTCGCTTGTTGCAATTCCTGTGAGCAAAATGAGGTGTGGTTTTGAATAATAAAACTGTAGAGCCAGCATCCGAAATGGAATCAACATCGAAAGAATTGGCCATGAGTCGGAAGGGGTTTTTCCTACCGGATCTTTGTCGTGGTCAGGGTTTGGGCGCTGTTTTAATCATCTCTGAATTGCTAGCCTTATTAATCACCATTGCAGACAGCGGCCTACAAAACTTTGATTGGGTAAAGCTTTCGAAGGTTTCTTTGCTGTCCCTATGGATTGCATTACTGAGTGCTATGGTTTTGTGTCGATGTAATTGTCGATTGTCTTTGCTGGGTCATGTTAGTGCTGCCTTTATCTCATTCTTTTTAATTCTTTTAGTGACATTATTTTGTGGAGCAGTTTCAGAAACTGTTTTATGGTGGTATTCAGGCGCATCATTAAATGAACAGTTCAACCTTGATAATATTCTTGAGTACCTGGGCATTACCGCTATTCCAGCGAGTATATTGTTGTATTACCTGTATCTTCAGCAGCAAATCAGAGTAAGAGAGCGTGTTGAGCTTGAAGCCAGGATTCAGGCACTGCAATCTCGTATCCGGCCACACTTCCTGTTTAATTGTATGAATATGATTGCCAGCTTGATTGGTTCCGACCCCGAAAGAGCTGAACGCGTTGTAGAAGATATGTCGGATTTATTCCGCTATGCATTGTCGGATACTCAAACTCGGGTGCCGTTAAGTGAAGAGCTTTCCCTTTGTCGCAGGTATATGGCGTTGGAAAAAGTACGATTGGGTGATCGATTATCTACCCGATGGGAGATTGGTGATTATGGTCATGGTGTTGAAATTCCTTCATTGATGTTGCAGCCGGTGTTGTAGAATGCGGTTTACCATGGCATCCAAAAGCGTCCTGATGGGGGGGGGAAGTGCTTGTGTCGGTTAAACGTGTTGATGACCGTCTTCAAATTATTGTGATGAACCCGATTCAAAGGTGCAGCCAGCAGCGCCATAAAGGAAATAAAATGGCGTTACAAAATATTCGCCAGCGGCTTTATGCTCATTTTGGCCCAACAGCTGAAGCAACGGTGGAAGTGAAAGAAAATTGTTATATTATGTTTATCAGTTATTTCGTGGGCGATAGTAGGGTAAAACAATGAGAGTGATGATCGTTGATGATGAACCTCTTGCGCGGGACAGGTTGCGCCGAATGCTGTCTGCTATAGATAATTGCACTGTCGTCGGCGATGCCGGTGATGGCGAGCAAGCTTTGGTTTTGGCTAAAGAGGTTGTGCCCGACTTGGTCTTTATGGATGTGCGCATGCCAGGAATGGATGGTTTGATTGCGGCCCAGCACTTGGCAAAAATTGAACCGCCACCTGCCGTTATTGTCTGTACAGCCTATGATGATTATGCTGTTGAAGCCTTCTCATCTCAGGCCATTGGTTATTTACTCAAGCCAGTTAAGCAGGCAGATCTGGAGAATGTCCTTTCTAGAACTCGGCGTGTTAATAAAGCACAGTTGAATGAGTTGCAGTAATCAACGGTATTGCAAAATGGTAAACCGAGTCATCTTGCTTCCAAGAGTCGGCGTGGTATTGAACTTGTTGCGATCAATGATATCCGTTTGTTTCAAGCCGATGATAAATATGTACGAGCACATCATTC
>JALQUJ010000070.1 GCA_023263825.1 Porticoccus sp. | reverse complement strand
AGGCATCTCTACCCTTTTTCCATTCAGGGTTAACTCAACTCCAGGTGGATAACCAAGAATGACGTCAAATGGAGCCATGCCTTTCACTTCGCCGTTGTAACCAGCAGTTTTTAAATCAGCCAGTAAAATATCACCTTTGGCATCCAAAACCTCTATCCAGCTCTGCTGCGTCACCTTTATTTGGAGTACATTTGCATCAGCAGCGATTGAAATCTTTGCCACAGGATTATCAGCTGTTTGAGATGCTGCCACTTTATTCCCGCTTTGTTGCTGAGTTAAGCTTTTACTGCCTTCAATGCTGCTATCAATAGTACTTTCTGTAACCGTTTCAAAAGAACTTTGAGTCGTACTCTCATGATGAGAAGCTAGCGTCTTGATTTCCAATAGCGACTGTAGCTCAGATTCATCATTATTAACCAAGCCCTTATTGTTAGCGGACGACAAGTTAGTTACACCATCAGATGATAATTCAGGTTTATCGTCTATCTCTGTTGGTAATGACCCATTACCGGAGCCCAAAAAAAACATCCAAGCAAAAATAGCCAGAACCATAGCCACAGCAATTGAAATGATAAATTTCCATTCCTTACCCCTACTGCCATAGATCCTACTACCAACTTTACTTTGAAGGTGAACTACCGGTTCTTTTTTATTGGCAAGTCCCAATTCATTTACTCGGGCATCAAAACCAGATAATGCCTCTGTGTCTGAAATACCAAGAATTGAACAGTAGCGCCTGATATACCCCTTTACGTAGAGTGGTGATGGCAGATGGTCATACTCATCATGCTCAAGCGCATTAAATGTTCGATGAGTTATACCCTGGTGCATCATGACCTCTTCCGCGGCCAAACCTTTTTCTTTTCGGGCTCGACAAAGAATTTCTCCCGGACTTAACGGGTTTAAATGTGCTGATTCAGAACTGGTATTACTGAGTTTTTCGCTCATTGTTTAGCCAGCTTTCATATTCCTTCTTTTTCTTGGGAATCTGGAAATAATTTTTTTAGCGCCATGCCCTGACTTGCTTCTGCATCTCGATTTCCTAAATGGCGTTCCAACCTAACCCCCAACCATAACACTTTTGCACTGGCATTTGATTTAGTCGAATTAAATTTATCTAACAGCGCTTTGGCTCTTGATAATCGCCTTTCCCATAAGACAATTCAGCAAGTTCCAAATAGGCAACTGACATACTCGGACTGAGTATTGCTGCTTTGGTAAAGGCATCCTCAGCTTCTTTATTCTTATTCAGTCTTAACGCAGTAATACCCACTTTATAAAATAATTCAGCTCGTTTGGGATAGCCCAAATCTTCAGAACCAATAACAAACTGTTGGTAAGCTTCTTCCGCGCGGTTTAGACGGAGCAAAAACAAGCCACAATTATTTCTACCCCGGGTAAATTTTGGGTTATAGCTTAAAGCTTTTTTGTAATGGGATTCCGCCGCTTCCAGTTCATTTTCTCGTTGGTATAACAATGCCCACACATCATGTAACTCAGGAGAACGGCTATTAACCTCCATAGCCTTATTTAAGTGCTCCCTTGCACGCTCATGGTTACCTTGCCCCATGTAACCCAATGCCAACTGCAACCGATTATCCATCACTTTTTCGGTATCTACCTCTGGCTTGTTTGCTGTAGGAGACGTCGTTGTAGTTGTACACCCCATCAAAAAAAGCACAGAAAAAACACCACTGAGCAGTAAAAGCTTTGTTGAATATCTTATGTTAGGTCGTCCTACTTTATTCATGCTTACTGTCCATTAACAAATTTTACCGGCCGTTCCTGATTCTTATATTCGCTCTGATGTTCGTAGCGTTCACTTCGGCGAGTTTTATCGTTTACTGTACCAGCTAACTGGCCACAAGCTGCCGCAATATCATCACCTCGAGTGGTTCTTACTGTCACAGTATGGCCGGCTCGATGGAGTATGTCTCTGAATCTGTTCAAAGCAGTATTTGTCACCCGCTTATAATCAGACTGATCAAAAGGGTTAAAGGGAATCAAATTGATTTTACAGGGTATATCACTCAACAGTACCGCCAATTCTCGGGCATGTTCATCACGATCATTCACTTTATCTATCAATGTATATTCAACCGTTATTTTTCGGCGAACATCGGGCATTTTATCGAGATAGCGACGTGCCGAAGCTAACAGCGTTGCAATAGGATATTTTTTGTTGATAGGAACCAGCTCATTACGTAGTTCATCATTAGGTGCATGCAATGAAATAGCCAATGACACGTCACTCACATCGGCAAGTTGATCTAGCATGGGAACTACACCAGAGGTACTCAGAGTCACCCGACGCTTTGATAAACCATAAGCGTTATCGTTTAACATCAGCCCCATGGCATCAACTACATTATCAAAATTTAGGAGTGGCTCTCCCATCCCCATCATGACAACGTTACTAACAACTCTATTTGCTTTTGCTCCTAATGAATCAAATGCCTTTGCTGCAATCCACAGCTGGCCAATAATTTCGGCAGCGGTTAAATCACGGTTAAAACCTTGCTTACCTGTCGCACAAAAGCTGCAATCTAATGAACACCCTATTTGTGAAGAAATACACAGGGTTCCGCGATCTTTTTCAGGAATAAAAACCGTTTCAATACAATTGCCATCACTGACTCGGATCAACCATTTGCTGGTTCCATCAGCAGAATCATGGTAGCTAACCACTTCAGGCGCTTTAATTTCTGCTGCAACTTTAAGTTTTTCACGAAGACCTTTTGAAAGGTTCGTCATCTCATCAAAGTCATCCACACCCATTTGGTGGATCCACTTTAAAACCTGTGTAGCACGAAAAGGTTTTTCACCGATATCGGCAAAAAAACGAGTAAGCTTTTCAGCAGAAAGCCCCAGAAGATTTATTTTACCCTCCTGAGGCTCTACTGCTGCAGTTGTTTCAGCACAAGCTGCGGTCATATATTCTCCCGCATGACAAACCTGAGGTTTGCACTTTTAGTACTAATACACTGTATCTTTAAAAAACGCTCATACATAAATAATTATCGTGCACAAATTTCATCGTCATTAAAGAAATAAGCAACTTCACGCTCTGCTGAAGCTGGTGAGTCAGAACCGTGAACAGCGTTAGCGTCAATTGATTCAGCGAAATCAGCACGAATTGTTCCTGCATCTGCTTCTTTGGGGTTAGTCGCACCCATTAAGTCACGGTTTTTAGCAATAGCGCCTTCACCCTCAAGAACCTGCACTACAACAGGGCCAGATGTCATGAAGCCTACCAAATCAGCATAAAATGGACGTTCTTTATGCTCAGCGTAGAAGCCGCCTGCTTTATCATCTGAAAGTTGAAGCATTTTAGACGCTACAATTTTCAAGCCCGCACTTTCAAAACGCTCATAAATTTTTCCAATAACATTCTTAGCAACTGCATCGGGCTTAATAATAGAAAGGGTACGTTCAATAGCCATTAATAGGTGTCTCCGGCAAGAAGTAATTATACATGGTAGCAGTGCCGCCCTACGGCCCAATCTACCGAACAAAAATAGACGCAGATTTTACTCTTGAATACCAAGAGCTACAAGGAACTAGGGGGTTTTAGAAAGAAAACAAGGGGTTTATAAGAGGGAAATAAACGGTTTATAAGCTGAGGGCGGCCTAACTAACTAAGCAGCGAGTAGTTTTGTGAAATGATCGCAGGGAACAGGCATGCTGAAATGTGCCCCTTGGTAAGAATGACAACCAAGCTCTTTCAAAATAGTGAGTGCTTCTCGGTCTTCTACCCTTCAGCTGTTACTTTAAGGCCATATTGTTTGGAAACAGCCATGATCGCCTCTACAACTCCCCTAGTCTCAGGGTCACGATGTATATTTCGGATAAACTCTCGGTCAATTTTAAGTTGATCAAACGGCAGTCTTTTCAGATAGATCATAGACGAATAACCAATACCGAAATCATCAATGGAGAACATGGCTCCAAGTGATTTGATCGCCTCCATTTTCTCGATTGCCTCATCAACATCATCAATAACAAGGTTTTCAGTGACTTCAAAATTGAGGAATTTAGGACCAATGTTGTAACTGTTCATACTATGCTGAACAATTTCTAACAGCTGTGGGTCTCTGAACTGACGAGGACTAATATTGATACTAAGGCGCATGTGATCTTGCCAGATGCCTTTATCAAGAAATGTTCTCACGTATTCACATGCCGTACGAATGACCCAACGACCTACATCAACAATTAAACCAGACGATTTCAATACAGGGATAAACTCTGATGGCATATTCGTCACTTTCTCAGAACTCATCCAGCGGAGTAGTACTTCTCCACCAAGCATTTCACCAGATTGCACACAAATTTGAGGCTGTACGTAAAGTGCAAACTCATGATTATCAAGCGCTTTCCTCAAACGGGTATTCATACCGATCTGGCGTTGCGCCTTTTCAGTAATACACGAGTCAAAAAATGCAATGCTGTTTCGGCCTTTTCTCTTAGCCTCATACATTGCTGTATCAGCATATTGCAACACATGCTCAGCAGTGACATTAGAATCCGTCACCAAAGAAATACCGATACTGGCCGTTAAAATAATTTCATGACCATCCTGAAAAATTGGTGAAGCAACAATCTCACTTACTTTCTCAGCAACATCCTGTGCATCCCAAGCAGCTTGGGAGATACTGTCAGACAGCTCCGGGATAAACAGAACAAATTCATCACCACTCATCCGAGCCAGCATATTTTCCCCTATAGCTAATGAGGTTACAGCTCGCCCTATTTTTTTATGACCTGATCACCAACAGTATGGCCCCAAGAATCATTAATATCTTTAAAGTGGTCCAGATCCAGCATCATCACAGCACCACAAACCTGCTGATTTTTATGACCTTCAAGGAAAGAGGAAATGGTTTGAGACAGCATTTGGCGATTTGGTAAATTCGTCAGTCCATCAAAATAATGATCACGGCCAGCCTTATCCCACGGCTTAATACCCTCCGTACTTTCATCTAGCTCTTGTAATGCTCCACTTTCAGACTGGGCGATAAAATCGGGGGAAATGCCTGGCTTTATCGCATTAGCCAGGTCTAAACCAGGCACCGGATTAGTAACAGAATTGAAATCTTTAAATTCAGGTTTTTGTGGCTCTAATTTTTGCACCCCATCTGACCCAGGCTTGGAATGATTCTCTATGGGCTCAAAACCATCTTGTTCTTCACCATAGCTTCGAGCCCCAGGGTCTTGCGTTACACCTGAGGAACCAACAAACGGCGTATCCGTAAATGAAGGTACTGAATCAGCAGAATAACTTTTGGGAAATATCGATGGTAGCTTGTCTGTCGGTGATGAAGGCTTACTAGAAGGTGGTACAACATCGGTAGATTTTGACGACAGATTTTCTTCCAGAGCCTGCTGTGAACCTGCTTTCTGAGAGTCTACTTGGTGCGGACTAATAGGTTGTGATGCCACCTGCTGATGATTCAACATCACCACAAGTTCTTTGTCATCCTCTGTCACATAAACAATATTAACCGTGACATCACATGAACCAGCCTCCAGAGGGCATTGCCACTGGATTTCTTTTTCTCGATTCTTAGAGGCTTTCTTTAGCTGGAGTTTCAGGTCAACCAGAGCAGACGACTCCTCACCGGTAATATTATCCAGCGAAGCACCTACCATCTGGTCAAGCCTACAGCCTAAAAGCTCAAGGGCATGTTTATTAGCGTCGACACAGACGCCGTAAGCAAAGAAAAGTCTGCCGTAGGGGACCGATTCAACCAGTACTTTAAAAGCTCTTCTTTAGAGCTCATTAACACCCCTTAAT
>JALQUJ010000007.1 GCA_023263825.1 Porticoccus sp. | reverse complement strand
ACTTTGGGGAGTCATCGAAGTCTTTTAAATTTTCAATTTGAATGGGCAGTTCGAGATCGTTTTTTAAAATGACCAGTTGATGGCTTATTTTGGCTGACTCTTCATGATCATGAATGAGATTTTTAATGCGAACATTGGAGATTTGATCTTTTTTTGCTAATAGCTCTTCAAAAGTACCGAATTCATTAATCAATTTTGCTGCTGTTTTAGGGCCAATACCTGGAACTCCTGGAATATTATCAACACTATCGCCAATCAGTGCTTGAACGTCAGTAATTTTATCAGGGCCTACACCAAACTTATCCATTTATTACCCTTCTACCTGGGGGAAATTTTGACCAACTAACTAGAATTGGACAGCGCCACAAAAAGGAGGACACTACAGGGAGCACCACGGGAAAACCAAAGGAAACATTACTGCTGAAATTCATTCGGAGTAAATGTTTTCATATTTACCGCGTGAATACTTCCTTCAGCAATTTTAGCCTGCAAGACTGCATACACCTTTTGCTGCCGCTGCACGGGCCGGAGGCCCTCAAAAAGATCACCAACCACCAAAATATTAAAATGGCTGCCATCACTCTCTACCGTGATATCACAACCAGTAAGTCCGGCAAGCAGTAATTCTTTTACATCATCAGGATTCATAATTTATCTCTTGGTTGCGGGACGACCCAACTAAACCTAAATAGCCACCTTAAATACAGGGCATAACTTAAGCTTTCAGGACTAAGTTAAATTTTAACCTGCAGAGGAAGACCAGTTGCTGATCACCTGATCAATGTCACCACCAAAACGTTGAGCACGCTGAATGAATTGATTGCGGAAAGTCTTACCTAGATTGATGCCGTTGATAACAACATTTGTTACTTTCCACTTCCCTTCTTTTGTTAACCCCATGGAGTAAACCAAGGGAAAAACGCCATCAGAGCCATGAATTTCCTGAACAACTTTCACCTTGCGTTGACCATTTATGTCTTCTGTGGGTGGCACAACAACAATATTTTGCTCACCGTAAGCCACAAGACCTCGGCCATATGTTTCAATCAACTCACAGCGAAACGTATTTGCAAAACGGCTTCGCTGCTCTGGTGTCGCCTTCTTACCATAGGACCCCATTACCTTGTATGCAATCCAGTCAAAATCAATCACATCCTTTAACAAACCATCTAATGCAGCAAAGAACCCTTCGGGGTCATCCTCAAAGGTATCTCGATGGATCTCAATGGTCTGAAGCAGTTGGTTAGTAACTGACTCCACCAGCTGATGAGGTGTTTGAGCTTTTTCACTGGTCTCAACAGCAAAAACACTGCCGGACAACGCCAACAGCAACATTAAGGTTATTGAATGCACCCACCTATAAAACATCTTAGGCCGTCCTCTTATTTTTTGTTTGCTTCTAAAAACACAAAATCTCACTGCCATGGTTGCCACGCCTCAGGTTTCACCACACAACAGTACCGCATGGGGTTTGACCACAGATTGCTAGCGAGGTGCCAAAAACAGCTGACTTCGAATGGTGCGCACTATACCATTGCACCCCAATTTACGAAACATTCACAACAACACTCACCGAGGAATAGACACAGAGATGGAGACGCTGATACCCGCAGCTTTAGGGATTTTATTTGGGCTATTGGGCCTTCTCTGGGGTGCCGATCGCTTTGTTGCTGGAAGTGCAGGGGCTGCAAAAAACTTTGGCGTTTCCCCCCTTGTCATTGGACTGACGATTGTCTCCATCGGAACTTCCGCACCTGAAATTATTGTTGCCATTAACGCTGCATTAAAGAATGCCGGTGATATGGCTGTCGGTAACGCTATTGGCTCCAACCTGGCAAATATTGGGCTTGTACTTGGCATTACCGCAATTATCTGCCCAATTCCAACCCAGGGTCACCTAATCAAACAAGAGAGTCCTGTCCTTCTGATTGTTACCTTGTTAGCTGGTTTTTTTATCTTTGACGGGATGCTGTTACGGCCTGAAGGTATTGCACTTGCTTGCATTATTCCACCATTACTTGCATTCGCTGTGTACTACAAAAAACGAGACCCGAACCCGGAAACTGTAGAAGAAGGGGAAGCCATCCCCTCCATGTCTACAACTGCTGCTCTACTTTGGTTTTTAGTTGGCCTTGGGGCCTTACTGATCAGCTCAGAAGCATTAGTCTGGGGGGCAAAACAATTCGCACTGTTTTTTGGTGTAAGCCAACTCATTATCGGGCTTACCATTGTCGCCGTTGGCACAAGTCTACCCGAACTCGCTGCATCTGTAATGAGCGCCATTCGCGGCCATCACGATATTGCTTTAGGTAATATTTTCGGCTCCAACCTGTTTAACCTTCTCGCAGTCATGTCTGTACCTGGCATTATTAGCCCTTTGGCCCTGAACCAGGAAGTGTTTTATCGTGACTATTTGGCCATGTCATTTCTTACCCTTGTACTAATTGCAGCCATTGGCTTCTCCCTTTGGAGAGGAAAACGAGAGCGCCATCAAGCACAACTATCAAAAAAGATTGGCATCACATTGTTAACACTTTACGGACTCTACTATATCGCCCTAATCCCGGGACAGCTTTAATGCCGGACAGTAGCCTTACCACAGGCCTTACGGCAACAACTGTCAGCGGCTATACTGGCAATAATTTTAAACTTCACAAAACAAGAACATTTCGAGACAACTAATGACATCTGAAATGACACCTGATGAATACACTGAGGTAGCTCGACGCACCATCCGCATGGAGGCACAAGCTGTCGAATTACTGGAACAGCGCATCGGCCCAGATTTTTACCAGGCTTGTGACCTCATCATCAGATGTAGCGGCCGTGTCGTTGTAACAGGAATGGGCAAATCTGGACATATAGGTCGCAAAATTGCTGCCACCATGGCAAGTACTGGAACACCATCTTTCTTTGTCCACCCAGGCGAAGCAAGTCATGGCGATATTGGAATGATCACCGAAGGCGATGTAGTCCTTGCTCTTTCTAACTCAGGAACAACATCAGAAGTTATCACCCTTCTACCTTTAATCAAAAGGATGGGCATCCCCCTCATCAGCATGACAGGAAACCCACAATCAACCCTGGCCCAAGCTGCTGAAGCACACCTAGACGTGCAAGTCCAAGCAGAAGCATGCCCCTTAGGCCTTGCACCGACAACCAGTACTACTGCGACTTTGGTTATGGGAGACGCTTTAGCCATTACATTACTGGAAGCACGGGGGTTTACTGCTGAAGATTTTGCTTTTTCCCATCCAGGTGGCGCATTGGGGCGCAAACTTTTACTTAAAGTGGAAGACATCATGCACAGCGGGGATGAACTACCACAAGTGACAACAGACACACCACTCCGGCATGCCTTGCTGGAAATGACAACAAAAGGTTTTGGTATGACGACTGTCGTTAATACTTCGGGCGAGCTTCAGGGTGTTTTCACTGATGGCGATCTGCGGCGGGCAATAGATAACAACATCGATATAAATAGCACACCTATTGGTAAAATGATCAAAAGCAAATGCCGAGCTGTCAACCGAGATCTGCTAGCTGCCGAAGCCCTAAAAATTATTGAAGATTTTAAAATCACAGCTTTAGTTGTTGAGGATTCAAATCATCGACCTATCGGTGTTTTGCATATGCACGACATCCTACGTGCTGGAGTTATGTAATGACCATGTATAACCAAAAGACAAGCAATCAAAAACTGCTCAATAAAGCAAAAAATATTCGACTGCTTCTACTAGATGTCGACGGTGTACTGACAGATGGCCGTCTGTACTATGGTAACAATGGTGAAGAATTAAAAGCTTTTAATATTCAAGATGGCCTTGGCATTAAACTTTTACAACGCAATGGCATCCAAGTTGGCATCATTACGGGGCGCTCCTCTGAATTACTAACTAGAAGAGCATCAGAATTAGGCATTGAATTAGTCATTCAGGGAAGGGAAGACAAACTGATTGCACTCGGAGAAATACTCGAGAGCAAGAATGAGCCCTACCAAATGGAAGAAATAGCTTTTCTTGGTGACGACTTGCCCGATGTAGCTGTTATAAGGCGTGTGGGGCTTGGGGTTGCGGTTGCCAATGCTACAAGTTTTGTCGTTGAAAATTCCCACTGGCAAACAGCAACAAAAGGTGGTGATGGTGCGGTAAGAGAGCTGGCAGAAATACTGCTGCAAGCTCAAGGTAAACTAGAGTCCGCCCACTCCAATTATTTGTAAACGACTCTTAAGATTAAATGTCTTTTAAATATGGGTAGGCCTTTTAGAATACCGCAACCTGATTGATAAAGATGAAAATACATAATTTAGACTATGCGTAATTTACTACTAACCATCATGCTATTAGGCGCAGTCAGCGTTTTTCTACTATTCTGGCTCTCCCCCCCGGAAGCCTTTTTGCAGAAAACTACTGACAATTATGATCAGGGTGACGAATTACCAAAAGCAGACAGCTATATGCTTAATATCTCAAAAATTGACTATGCCAAAGACGGCAGCAAAGCATTCACCCTGAAATCTATCGAAGCCCGTCACTTTAAACGCGGCAATCGCCTAGTACTGCAAAAACCAAAACTCATATCCTACAACCAGAAAGATACTGAACATCCATGGCATATGAATGCAAAAAAAGGCACTGTACTTAAAGGGGGAGAACGTGTCATATTTACCGGGGATGTATATGCTTGGCAAAACCTTGATAATGCTACAAAAAATGAACTTCGAACCGACAAACTCATCCTATTCCCAGAAGTACGTACAGCCGAGACTGATAAAAAAGTGACGATTACTACTCCGAAAGGAAATACCGTAGGTGTTGGCATGCATGCAGACTTGAACAAAGAACTTTTCAAGCTGTTATCCAAGGCGAAAGGAGTTCACAATGTTAACTAGGTTAATCTTGCTTCTTTCTATAGCATGTAACTGCACGCTCTCTTATGCGTTGCCCACAGACCGCCAACAGCCCATAAAGATCGAATCTGACCGTGCCGAACAGGATGAGAAAAAAGGAACAACCACCTACGAAGGCTCAGTTGTTATTATCCAAGGTACTATTAAAATTAACGCAGACAAAGTGACTGTTTTTAGTGACACCAATCAAGTCGACAAGATCGTCTGTGTAGGTAACCCCGCTCACTATCAGCAACGCCCCAATACCGAAGATGGGTTGGTACTCGCAAGTGCAAAGACCATTCAATACTATTTGGCCAACGACAAAATCAAGCTTTTAAAAAATGCCAGCCTAGAACAGAACGGCTCCGTGATCACAGGTGAAAAAATTGATTACGACCTTAAGGCTGAAGTTGTTAAAGCTACAGCAAACAAAGAAAGGGTACATATGCTTATTCCACCCAGCAATCAAAAGGACAAAAATTAATGGCCGAACTCAAGGCCTCTCACCTTTCCAAGAGCTACAAAAAAAGACCTGTCATTCGAGACGTATCTCTCACCGTTGAAAGTGGAGCCATTGTAGGCCTGCTTGGCCCTAACGGTGCGGGAAAAACAACCTGTTTTTATATGATTGTAGGCTTGGTTGCCCAAGATGGTGGAACCGTACTTATTGATGGTGAAGATATTACCGCTCTCCCCATGCACGGAAGAGCACGCAAAGGCATTGGCTATCTCCCTCAAGAAGCTTCAGTATTTCGAAAAATGACGGTACAAAACAATATTCTGGCCATTTTAGAAACACGAAAGGACCTTGATTCTATACAGCGAAAAAATCGCGTAGAGCAGCTGCTACAGGAATTCCACCTTACCCATATTAGAGACTCCCAGGGCATCAGCCTTTCAGGGGGAGAACGACGCCGGGTAGAAATTGCTAGAGCATTAGCAATGGAACCCACCTTTATCTTGCTTGATGAACCCTTTGCAGGTGTTGACCCAATATCAGTCAACGATATCAAACAAATCATCCGCCACCTGCGTGATAAAGGCATTGGTGTTTTAATCACAGATCACAACGTGCGGGAAACCCTTGATATCTGTGAACACGCTTATATTGTGGGAGAAGGCAAAGTCATCGCAGAAGGCCAATCGTCGGATATTATTGCCAATCAGCAAGTTCGGGATATTTATTTAGGCGAAGATTTTGTATTATAAGCATCCTAAATAGGCATTCAGACCTACCTCTGCACAGCATCAAATAAAAAATCAAGCCTGATTCACAAAAATAGGCATAAAAATTGCTTGTACAACGCCTCTTCCAGCATCTACACTTCAAAATATAATAACTAAATTCCCTGAAGAGTAGCCATACCAAGCAATGAAAGTCAGCCTGCAACTGAAAATTGGTCAGCAGTTAACCATGACCCCCCAACTGCAACAGGCGATACGCCTTCTGCAGCTTTCATCACTTGACCTTCACCAGGAGATACAACAAAACCTGTATGACAACCCTCTTCTCGAGCTGGCAGAAGAATCAGAAAACCCACCGGAGCCCACCCCCGAAAACTCTCAGGAAAAAGCTCCCAGCACAACAGAAACAACAATCCAGGAAGAACCTGTGGATAGCACATCGCAGGATCTCAACAGTGATGACTGGGATGCATCAATCCCACAGGATCTACCAGTCGACGCAAACTGGGACGACATATATCAACCTACTTCAAGCATTAAAAGCACATCTTCAGAGACAATGGACTTTGAAAATGTCCACAACGTCACTGAATCACTTCAAGACCACCTGCTATGGCAATTAAACCTAACCCCGCTTTCTCAAACAGACCTCCTTATTGCAGAAAACATTATTGACTCCATCGACAACAACGGCATGCTGACAACACCGCCTGAAGAAATTTGGGGATCACTGGATGATGATGAAATAGAGCTGGATGAAGTCGTCGCCGTACTCCACCGTATCCAACAGTTTGACCCTCCCGGAGTTGGTGCGACTAATTTGTCAGAATGCCTGCTGATACAACTTAGCCAATTTTCAGCTGATACGGCCTTTCTTGAAGAAGCCAAACGTCTCGTCTCCGAACACCTGGATCTAGTAGGGCAACGAGACTATAAGAAACTGGAAAAGCTAACCGGGTACTCACAAGAGATTATTGGCGCCGCTATTTTACTGATACAAACGCTTTCACCCCACCCAGGTGAAGCTATTCAAAATAATGATGTAGAGTATGTTGTTCCCGATGCCCGTGTAACAAAATTAGACGACCACTGGCAAGTCTCTTTAAATCAAGATATCACGCCAAAACTGAGCATTAATCAACAATATGACCAGCTGATCCGCAGAGCTGACTCAAGTCAGGACAATACGTTCTTAAAAAATCATCTACAAGAAGCAAAATGGTTTCTCCGTAGCATTGAGAGCAGGAATGACACTCTATTACGTGTAGCCTCCTGTATTGTAGAACTACAACAAAGGTTTCTGGAGCAGGGCCCAGAAGCCATGCGCCCCATGGTTCTAGCAGACATTGCGGAAAAACTGAAGCTCCACGAATCCACAATCTCCCGAGTTACTACCCAAAAATATCTTGATACACCTCAAGGTGTGTTTGAATTAAAGTACTTTTTCTCAAGTCATGTCGCCACAGCAAGCGGAGGGGAGTGTTCATCCACAGCTATTCGCGCTATCCTGAAGAAGATGATTAGCGCAGAAAATCCAGCAAAACCTCTCAGTGACAACAAGTTGACCACACTATTACAGGAAATGGGTATTCAGGTTGCACGACGAACCGTGGCCAAATACAGAGAAGGAATAGGAATACCCTCCTCTAGTGAGAGAAAACGCTTTAAGCAATAATCCATCAACAGAACTAGCATAAATAGAAACAACGTACACAGAAATAAGGAGTACCGCATGCAACTTAATATCAGCGGACATCACCTCGATATCACTGACCCCATCAAAGAATACGTCATCAATAAACTGTCCAAGCTGGAACGACACCATGACCGCATTACCAGCACCAATGTAATACTTTCTGTCGACAAACTTGTTCAAAAAGCAGAGGCTACCGTGCACGTAAGTGGTGCTGAATTTTTTGCCAACTCTGAACACGACGACCTCTATGCAGCCATCGATATGCTTTCAGATAAACTGGACCGCCAGCTTATTAAGCACAAGGAAAAAACTCGCGGTAGATAACCTTTCATGAAACTAACAGATGTACTTCCCATCGAGAACACCCAACTGGATGTTCCCGGGGATAGCAAAAAAAGAGTGCTGGAAAACCTTTCACACTTTCTCGCAGAACGAATTACTGGCCTTGACTCAGACGAACTCTTTCAAGGCCTTCTAGCTCGCGAACGATTGGGCAGCACAGGCATAGGAGAGGGTATTGCAATCCCCCACTGTCGAGTTGCCCACTGCAAAAAAATAACAGGTGCACTGCTTAAACTAGCCGACCCAGTAGACTTTGACTCTATGGACAACATGCCCGTTGACCTGGTTTTTGCCCTAATCGTCCCAGAAGAACAAAATGATGAACACTTACAGGTTCTATCTTCTATAGCAGAACTACTTCAAGAAGAAGAAGTTCGCATACAACTACGTGCAGCCAGTTCCATCGAAGCTTTCTACCAGATAGCTATAAGTCGAGAAGATTGAGGCCTAGCGATGCGACTAGTGGTAGTTAGTGGACGCTCAGGCTCCGGAAAAAGTACAGCTCTAAACCTGCTGGAAGATGCTGGGTTTACCTGTATAGACAACCTGCCCGCCGGCTTACTACCGGGACTATTCGAACAAGCTTCACCAAAAGATAGCGAGAGTCACTGGCTGAACAACATAGCCGTGGGCATTGATGCCAGAAGCCTAACTGGTGACCTCAATCGACTGCCAGAAATTCTCGAAAAGCTAAAAAGCTCTGGGGTTAACTATGAAGTCGTTTATTTGGATGCAATTACCGATGTATTAATACAACGGTTTAGCGAAACACGTCGAAAGCATCCACTCAGCTCGCACCAGATAGACATTAAAGAAGCTATCGCCCTGGAAACTGAATTGCTGGACCCCATTGCCTCCATTGCCAACCGGCGAATTGACACCAGCAACATGACACTCCACCAGCTAAGGGACCTTATCAAAAAGCAAATAGTCCCTGAGACTGAAGGAGATATGGCTGTTTTATTTGAATCCTTTGCATTCAAACGAGGTGTACCCATTGATGCCGATTTTGTTTTTGACGTTCGATGCTTACCCAATCCCTACTGGAAACATGAGCTCAGACCATATAGCGGGAAAGACCAACCTGTTGTCGACTTTCTCGAATCCGAATCAGAAGTAACGGAGATGGTATCAGACATTATTGATTACCTAACACGCTGGCTGCCAAGATTTGAAGCCAACAACAGAAGCTACCTCACTGTTGCCATTGGTTGTACTGGCGGGCAACATCGATCTGTCTACATAAGCAACATACTGGGAAAACATTTCAACAAAGACTACACCAACACCCAAATTAGACATCGGGAATTGACCTGATATGAATACACCAGGACCAACCTTATGTCATTAGAAATCAACGTAGAATTGACCATTATTAACAAACTTGGCCTACATGCCCGCGCTGCGGCAAAACTGGCATTAACAGCCGGAAAATATGGCTGCAAGATAAAAACAGGGCCAAAACCCGATAAACTGGTAGATGCCAAAAGTGTAATGTCTCTCATGTTGCTGGCAGCAAGCCAGGGAACTGTTCTACATTTTCATTTTGAAGGCGGTGATGCAGAAAGAGCCTACCGCGATATAGAGCAACTTCTTGCTAATCGGTTTGACGAAGAACAGTAATAGATAGCAACACAAAGCCAAAACCCTTCCTCCAAAAAATATCTCCCAAATTAAACAAACAAATCCAGCTATCAACCTGACAACTCTATAAATTTTCCTCCCGCATCTATACACTATAGCCATTTATAACGGTAGCCAGGAACACCCCTACCCATGCAGGCTCCTAACGAAAAAATAAGCCACCTCTCTCAGCTTGCCAGCACTCACGAGCTGATGGACTCGAATAAAGTGCGGCTACTTCGCCATATGCTGAACAACCTGACGCCTGCTGATATTGCCGATCAAATCGAAGCTGCCCCACCAAAAGCTCGAAGGGTTCTGTGGGATCTTGTCGATAAAGAATTTGAAGGAGAAGTTATTGGCGAGCTAAGCGAAGAACTTCGCGGTGAAATCCTGGAGGAAATGGAAAGTCATGAAGTTGCCTCATTAACGGAGGGACTAGATCCCGACGATGTTGCTGACATTCTGCAACAGCTACCCGAAAAAGTGATCCCAGAAATCCTTCAGGCAATGAGCGCCCAGGACCGCCAAAGGGTTGAGACTGTTCTTACTTATGACGAGGACACAGCTGGCGGCTTGATGAACACGGATACCATTACCGTCCGCCCAGACATGACCCTCGATGTGGTTTTTCGCTACCTTCGCCGCCACGACGAACTACCTGAAATTACTGACAGTATTTTTGTTGTGACAAGGGATGATGTGTTTCTGGGTAGCCTGCCCTTGGGTAAGCTACTCACATCCAGCCCTAACATTACTGTTCGTGAAATAATGGTCACAGAGGTTGAGGCTATTCCGGCAGACATGGCTGATTCCGAAGTAGCCCACCTATTTGAAAAACATAACTGGGTCTCTGCCCCCGTTGTCAGTAATACCAAACAACTTCTGGGACGGGTTACCATTGATGATGTGGTAGACGTCATTATAGAAGATGCAGACCACTCATTATTAAGCCTGGCAGGCTTAAGCGATGAAGAAGAAACGTTTGCCTCTATCGGTCGAACCACTCCTCGCCGAGCAATTTGGCTAGGAGTTAACCTGATGACAGCTATTCTTGCTTCTGCAGTCATTAATATTTTTGAGGCCACCATTGATAAGGTTGTAGCTCTGGCAATCTTAATGCCCATTGTTGCCAGCATGGGTGGTGTCGCCGGCAGCCAAACTCTTACCGTTGTTATTCGTGGCATGGCATTAGGCCAAATTAGTCGCAGTAATTTAGGGTGGCTCTTAAGCAAAGAATTTGCTGTTGGCGCGCTAAACGGTATGCTTTGGGCTCTGATCATGGGGTGTGTCGCGGCCCTATGGTTCCAAGACCCACTGATAGCCGTAATCATTGCCTCAGCCATGGTGATCAACCTGATCGCTGCAGCCATAGCTGGTGCAGCTCTCCCTGTTATTTTGAAGGCCTGCCGCATTGATCCGGCCCTGGCCGGCAGTGTGGCCCTGACCACCATTACCGATGTCGTAGGCTTCCTGTCTTTTCTTGGACTGGCTACCCTTTTCTACGCCTAAGCATTGCAACACAAAGCATTCACTTACACACTCTCACTAATAGACTACGACAAAGAAAGCCAACCAATAAAAAGTACTACACTGAAGAATATGATGATTGATAACGACCCTCCTAATAAGGTGAACCCCAATGGAGCAAACACAGATGAAATATCTGATGAGCCCCAGTTCAAAAGTAAATCTGAATTAAAGCGGGAGATGACAGCGCTTCAAAAACTGGGAGAGGAGCTAGTCAACTTACCCGCTGCCAAGCTAGAAAAAATCCCAATGGATGAGCTGCTAGAAGATGCCGTCATGCTTGCAAGACGACTCAAAAATAGAGAGGGGAAACGCCGTCAACTTCAATATATTGGCAAAATAATGCGCAATATCGACAGCGAAGCCATACAACAAAAACTGGATAGCTTTCACCACCAAAGCCAAAGTTTCCGTCAAACTCAACACAAACTGGAACAATGGCGTGATCGCCTGCTCTGTGAAGGTGACACAG
>JALQUJ010000152.1 GCA_023263825.1 Porticoccus sp. | reverse complement strand
GAAGAAACACGTGAGTGGATGGCCTTGCTGGGTGTGCAGACACTAGGTGAATTGGTTGGTCGTGTTGACCTGTTTGAAGTACTGCCTGGTAGTACTGAAAAGCAGCAAAAGCTGGATCTGTCACCGATTATTCACACGGATGAGCTTTTACAAAGTAAGCCACAGACTTGCCAGGTTGCCCAGAATACCCCATTTGATGAAGGCCGATTGGCGGAAAAAATGGTTGAGGAAATCTTGCCTGCTATTGAAGCTAAGCAGGGCGGTGAATTTAGCTATAACGTTGGTAACTGTGATCGTTCTATAGGTGCGCGTTTGTCGGGAGAGATTGCAAAACGTTACGGCAACCAGGGTATGGTTGAAAAACCAATAAAACTAAACCTTCAAGGTGTAGCAGGGCAATCTCTGGGTGTTTGGAACGCTGGTGGCCTTGATATTTACCTGCGTGGTGATGCCAATGATTATGTAGGTAAAGGTATGGCGGGTGGCAAAATTGTTATTGCACCCCCAGAAGGCAGTCAATTTATTTCCAGAGAGGCGCCGATTATAGGTAATACCTGTCTGTATGGGGCAACATCGGGCAAATTATTTGCGGCAGGTAAAACGGGTGAACGTTTTGCTGTTCGTAATTCGGGAGCCCATGCAGTAGTTGAAGGCGCCGGCCATCACTGTTGTGAATATATGACAGGCGGTGTGATTGTAGTCTTGGGTCAAACCGGTCCTAACTTTGGTGCAGGTATGACCGGAGGCTTTGCTTATGTGTTGGATGAAGAGCGAACCTTTGTTGATAGCTACAATATGGAGCTGGTTGAAATTCAGCGCATCACCAGTGAGGCCACTGAGGCTTATCGTCATCATTTGGAAAGCATGGTGGCTGAATTTGTTAAAGAAACAGGTAGTGAATGGGGTCAGGAGATTTTGGATAATTTTGAGTACTTTATTACCAAATTCTGGTTAGTAAAACCCAAGGCTGCCAGCTTACAGAAGTTACTTGAGCATACACACGCTGAACCTCAATAATTGTTTTTTTAACAGTTCTCTTGGAGCTTTCCCTGGTCTAAATCCCTTAAGGTTGATCGTATCTTTTACTTCATCGAGTTTTTTATCAATTTTTTCTTGAATTTCTTTTTTAGTTACAATGACACTTAATTTTGACTCTAAACCCTTTGATGATGTTACGTTTACTTTCATTTTAATCCTTAATGGTGCGGGAGAAAGGACTTGAACCTTCACTCGTTGCCGAACTAGTTCCTAAGACTAGCGTGTCTACCATTCCACCACTCCCGCTGTTAAATTTTTTGCTTTTATAATGTTTTTCATTATTTAATCAATTATCGATTATTTGCTTATTGAGCCGTCCAAGATCCATCAATTGAAATTGAAGACCCTGTAATCTCTGAAGCCGAACTAGTGCATAAAAAATAGGCCAATTGAGCTATTTGTTCTTTTTTTACAAATTTCAGAGATGGCTGTTTTTCTCTTAATAATTCTATCTCAGCATCTTTTAGTTTAATTTTTTTATTTCTCGATACAGCATCAATCTGATCTTGAATTAATTCAGTTAATACAAAGCCAGGACAAATTGAATTACAGGTAATATTTTCTTCAGCAGTCTCTAAAGCTACAACTTTAGTAAGACCCAC
>JALQUJ010000212.1 GCA_023263825.1 Porticoccus sp. | reverse complement strand
ACTACAATGGCTCAACAACCCTGAATAAGCCACCTTTTGGTAGTTTTCCCCATAAATTCCACATAAAAAAAGCCCTAACTATCGGGGGTAGTTAGGGCTGACTTTGCTGTTGCTTGGAGAAAAAAGCTTTGCATTTACTTTGGGGAGAAAATAGCAATGTTGCTTATGTGATAGTTAGTCCGCTACTTTTGCAGAAAGTTTCATTTATTTTCAAAATAATTTAATTTTATTTTTTAACGGACAAAAAAAACCCTAACCATGTGGATTAGGGCTTGCTTTGCTGTTGCTTGGGAGGGGATTCTCAAGCTTTGCATCTAGTTTGGGGAGAAAGCAGCAATATCGCTTGCGTTATATTAGTCAGCTGCTTCCAGAGAAAGTTCCCAATATTCATCAAAAAAACCGATTTTTTCTAACATCAGACCTAAAACCATCATAAGATATTGAATTTAGTTAACAAATATTTTTTATCTCCCTTTAAGTCTTCAATAAGAAGGCCTATTTTTTTAAAAAATGACAAAAATAGCTTTATTTAGTGTGCTTCATCCCAGTTATCCCCTACCCCGACATCAACTAAAAGTGGTACATCTAGTTCCACAGCTCCCGCCATTCTGCTCCTTAAACCTGCTATCACTTTATCAAGCTCATTTTCTGGAACTTCCAACACCAGCTCATCGTGCACCTGCATGATCATCTGAGACTGCAACTTTTCATCTGATAACCAGTTATCTACATCAATCATTGCCAATTTGATGATATCTGCTGCCGTTCCCTGCATAGGTGCGTTAATAGCCGTTCGCTCTGCAGCCTGCCTACGCATTCCGTTGCTTGAATTAATTTCTGGTAGATATAAACGACGTCCATAGAGTGTTTCTACAAAGCCATTTTCTGCCGCACTGCTGCGAATATTGTCCATATAAGCCTGAACACCAGGATAACGCTCAAAGTACAAATCAATATATTCTTGAGCCTGGTTTCGCCCAATATGCAGCTGTCGACCCAGGCCAAACGCTGACATACCGTAAATTAACCCAAAATTAATCGCCTTGGCACTTCTACGTTGTTCTGTTGAGACTGTATCAAGTTCAACGCCAAAGACTTCAGCAGCCGTTGCCTTGTGTACATCCAAACCTTGTGCAAAAGCTTCTGTTAGACCTTTGTCCCCAGATAAATGAGCCATAATCCTCAGCTCAATTTGCGAGTAATCTGCAGCAACAATCTTCCAGCCATTGGGAGCAACAAATGCTTGACGTATCCGACGACCTTCTGCTGTTCGAATAGGAATATTTTGCAAGTTAGGGTCTGAGGAGGATAACCGCCCTGTTGCAGTAACTGCTTGATGGTAAGAGGTATGAATTCTACCCGTCGATGGGTTGATCATCGTAGGCAGTTTATCCGTATAGGTCGACTTCAACTTCGACAAGGTGCGGTGCTCAAGCAATATTTTCGGCAAAGGATAATCCAATGCCAGTTCTTGCAAAACCTCTTCCTTGGTCGAAGGTGCACCTTTTGCGGTCTTTTTGAATACAGGAATATTGAGCTTTTCAAAGAGGATATGGCCCAATTGTTTAGGCGATGCGAGGTTAAATTCTTCCCCTGCTAAATCATAAGCTTGCTGCTCAATCTCTGATAATCTATTGCTCAGCTCTTCGGTTTGTTTATGTAGCAAGTTAGCGCTTACTATAGCCCCATTCCTTTCAATTACTGATAACACGGGGACCAAGGGTATCTCAACTTCAGTAAACACCCGCTCCAACCCTTTACTTTCTTGCACTTTGGGCCAAAGGGCTTGGTGCAGTCTCAATGTAATATCAGCATCCTCTGCGGCATAAGGCGCGGCATCTTCAATAGCAATTTGATTAAACGTTAACTGCTTTGCGCCCTTCCCTGCCACATCTTCAAAGTGAATGGTTTTTTCACCCAAATACTTGAGTGCCAAACTATCCATGTCGTGGCGAGTACCTGTAGAATTTGCAACATAGGATTCCAGCATGGTATCGAATTTAATACCGGCCAAATTAATGCCATAGTTTGCCAACACACTCATATCATATTTAAGGTTTTGTCCTAATTTGGCCACTGAAGCGTCTTCTAGCAGTGGTTTAAATTTCTCCAACACTAACTCACAACCCAGCTGCTCAGGTGCACCCAAATAATCGTGCCCTAGGGGAATGTAGACTGCCTGGTGAGGCGTAATGGCAAAGGAAAGACCCACTATTTTGGCCTGCATATAATCCAGGCTAGTGGTTTCCGTATCAAAGGCAAAAAGCTCCGCTTGGGCCAATTTTTCTAGCCACTGATCCAATTCAACTTCGGTATAAATAACCTGATAATCTTTATCAACTTTTTCCGTTACTTGTTCTGATATTAAAGGCCTCGACTCATCACCACCCTCGCTCTGGGTTAATAGCTCCTCAGTCCACGTTTTCAGTTCGAGCTTTCTAAACCAATCCAACAGGGTTTCATTGTCCACTTCACCATGGACCAAGCTTTCTATAGTCTCATCCAAGCTTACATCAGTCTTAATTGTCGCCAGCTGATAAGAAAGGTCGGCCAAATCACGATATTCATCCATTTTTTCCGGCATAGTTTTAGCGCCGCGAAACCCAAGCTCCCGTATTTTTTCCAAATCAGCATAAATAGCATCCAAACCACCGATGCCCTGCAACATGCCCAATGCCGTCTTTTCTCCTACACCAGGGACACCCGGGATGTTATCGGACTTATCACCAATCAAAGCCAAGTAATCAATAATCAATTCTGGCGGCACGCCAAACTTATCGATCACCCCTTGCCGATCCATGTTGGTCTCAGTCATGGTGTTCACTAGGGTAACGTGCTCACCAACCAACTGGGCCATATCCTTATCACCCGTTGATATCACTACATCTTGTTGTTGTGCAGCAGCCTGAACAGCTAGAGTACCAATAACATCATCCGCCTCAACACCATCCACAATTAAAAGTGGTAACCCCATCGCCCGAATAATCTGATGAATTGGTTCGATTTGTTGCCGCATGTCATCGGGCATGGGTGGACGATGTGACTTGTATTCACCATATAATTCGTCCCTGAATGTTTTACCCTTAGCATCAAAGACAACAACTACGGTACTTTGGGGGAAATCTTTCAACATTCGACGCATCATCGCGATCACGCCCTTAACCGCACCGGTTGGAATACCTGAGGATGTCGTTAATGGCGGTAACGCATGGTATGCACGGTAAAGATAGGAAGACCCATCTACCAGTATCAGCGGGATTTTATTCGTCATTCTTGATAGCTCTGATTATTTTATTTTGGTTTTTCTCTGCCTGGTTTTTTACCACAGCAAAGCGAACTACAAAGCATAACGTATTTGGTTTCATTTGCGCGAACAAGGGGGTACTCTTAAATCCGAAGTAGAGGAAATACTTCAAATTGAAAACATTGTTTTAGAGCTCTGCCGTAGAACACTACTAATGAAAGAGCGTTGCTATATAAATAAGTGAAACTTACATGGCTTCTTTTCAAATTGGTGATCAACATAGTATCAAAACCTTTCTAACCCAATATACCCTGGTTAAAGGTTCTCAGGGTGGTGATTGCCAGATTAATGCAGCCTACTCTGCTCGGACTCACCATACTTGTCGATTTCAACTTGATTCTGAGAATTCTATCGGTGTTCGTCGCTTTCTACTTTTGGCTGTAGAACAAACAGCACTAGATCGGCTAGTTTTCACTGCTTCACTCATAGAGTATTTAATAAAGCAGGATATATCGGTAACTCCCTGTATCAAAAACCAGAAAGGGAAATATATCTCCCAATTTGGCGACTACCCAGCCCTGTTATTAGAACTACCCCATGGAACACACCCTGAACATCAAGAAAAAACTGTTTGCGAACAAATAGGCACTTTTTTAGGAAAAATGCATGCAAAATCCGTTGATTTCTTCGAAGAATATGGAAACCCCCGCAGCTTAGTATGGCTTAATTTGTCAGCAGAAGTGCTCTTACCCCAACTCTCTATAGGTGATGCCTCACTCCTTAAAGAACAGCTGGAACGGTTTAAATCTACAGTAGACAGCCAGCCCGACCTACCTTCTGGCCCACTTATTGGTAGTTTATTTAAAGATCAGCTATTTTTTGATAATGAATCCCTTCAGGCAGTAACAGGTTTTTATTTTAGTTGCACCGACTGGTTACTTTTGGATGTGGCGCAAGCCGTCAACGAATGGTGTTGTAACGAGCAAGGAGAGTTGGATAAACATCTTACCAAGGCTTTGTTAGCGGCCTATCATCAGGAAAGACCATTTACACCTTGTGAAAATCAATATTGGCAGGATGTTTTATGCTTTTCGGCGACTCGTTTTTGGGTTTCTAGGCTATTGACTTCGCTGATCCCGGAACGAGCAGGGTGCCCTTCCATTCAACACGATCCAGAAGAATATAAAAACAAGCTTAAACGTAGAATCACTGGCTATTGCCCACTGCCTGTTTAGCACCAAATTGATTTTACTGGGTTTACTTCTTTTCTTTCTTTAGTCACTTAGGCAAGTAGCGAAGCTATCGGCAAATGCTGTAAAGAACTCCAAATAACTATCATCGCTTAACATGACGTTAGTTCCCATCAAGTCCAGTTCAGCATGATTAGAACCCAGTGTGTTTGCCAATTGAATGGCCGACTTACTATTAAGCTGGGGCTCGGTAAAAACACAGGCAACTTGATCACCCAAAGCCATCATATCGCTGTAATGACGTGCTCCACGACCAGCCCCACTACTGAGCTTAATAACGGACAGTTGATTCAACCCATAATGATCTACAAAATGCCCATAACCATCATGCAAAACGATAAAGCCTTGTTGCTTTACATGCTCTAGCTGTTTTTCGATTTTATCGTCTAAAACCACGAGCCCTTTCGAAAAGGTTCTTAAATTTTCAGTAAAATTTCCCTTAAGTTGTGGATATTTGTTCGAAAGTTGCTCTAAAAGAGCTTCCCCCACTTTTAAACTATTTTCAGGGCTTAGCCATAGATGAGGGTCTTTGCTCAATTCATTATCATGTAAGCTGTGATCACTAGTATGCTCTCCATGGTGATCGTGGGATAAATGCTCAGGCCAGTGCAAGGTCTTTATGCCTGCTAAAGAAAATTGATTCTCTCCAGGTATTCCACGCAATGCTTTAGCCAAAATACTTTCAAGCTCTGGCCCAACCCAAACAAATAAATTAGCTTCCCTTAATGCCCTAAGGTCAGAAAACTTTAAAGCATAATCATGGGGTGATGCCGAATCAGGAAGCAAGACTTTCACGTCAAGATCATCACCTGCTACAGCCTTTACCAACATTGCCACCGGCTTGATAGATGTATAGACAACAGGCGAAGAAGCCCACACAGGCAAGCTCAACCCAAACAACAGTAAAAATGCTAACCGAGAAAACTTAATAGCTTCAAACCCCCTACAAATATGTAATGTTATAATATAGCATTAATTGTTAGCCTTAATCTTAAATAATCATAAAAAATTGAATACAGCCGCTTGCCAAATTGCTCCATACCCTATCGATACTATAAGTGATGGAGACATCTTCCCATCGAAATACTGGTTACCAATTAACCATAATGGTATAAAATAACATTATGTTTATATAAAGGCCTTCGAAAATGCTGACGAACTCTCGCCTTGCTTACCATAACCATGATCACAAGCGTTGTGTAAACGCCGCACTTCAACGGGCCCAGACACTCTGTAATGACAGTCAAGCAAGACTGACACCTATTCGTGAAGCAGTATTAAGAACTATTTGGGCCAGTCATCGGCCTCTAGGTGCATATGACATTGTCGACAAAATGACCTTGAATGGAAGTTCTGGAAAGAGAATACAGGCTCCAACGGTATACCGCGCTATCGAGTTCTTGCTTGAGCAAGGCCTTGTTCATCGCATTGCCTCATTGAATGCTTATATTGGCTGCCCCTTTCCGGGAAACAATCATAATGATTTTTTCTTAATCTGCCGCGCCTGTGGTTCAGCCGCTGTGTGCTGTGCTGAACAGCTGAGCAATATGGTCTCGCATACTGCAGAACGTACCGGGTTCAAAGTCGAAGATCAAGCCATTGAAATTGTTGGGCTTTGCCCTGAGTGCCAGGAAACACCCAATCAGCCTCCAGAAAATGTAGTGGTAAAGAGTAAAAATAATGAGTGAAGTACTTATTCAACTACAGGGTATTGGGAAATACTTTAATAACAATAAAGTAGTTTCTGACGTAGACTTATCTATTGAAGATGGACAAATTATTACCCTAATAGGACCAAATGGCGCGGGAAAAACAACTCTGGTTAAACTTGTACTTGGATTATTAGAGCCGGATGAGGGGAGGGTGATGCGCCACTCAAACCTTTGTATAGGTTACATGCCCCAAAAACTGCATATTGACCCAACACTCCCCATTACACTGGGCCGCTTTTTAGCATTAGCTGAGCCTAACACGAAACTCTGTATTGATGCCTTAAAAGAGGTTGGCATAGAGAAACACATCCACTCTCCCCTGCAATCGCTCTCCGGGGGGGAAATGCAACGTGCATTATTAGCCCGTGCAATTTTACGAAAACCAAATTTTTTAGTGCTTGATGAACCAGTACAAGGTGTCGATGTAGCGGGGCAAGAAGAACTTTATAAACTGATCGGTCAATTACGGACTCGTTTGCCCTGCGGCGTACTCATGGTATCCCATGATCTACATTTAGTTATGTCGGCAACAGATGAAGTGGTCTGCTTAAATCAACATATATGCTGCCATGGCCGTCCGGATCAAGTCAGCAACAACCCTGCCTTTATAGAACTTTTTGGCTCTAAAACAGCTACATACACCCATCATCACGACCATGAACATGGCCTACATGGAGAAGTTGTTCACTCAAATGATAGCGACTCGAGCGGGTGCCAACATGGTTGAAGTTCTTCTATACGCGTTACTTGCGGGACTGGGGGTTGCTGTGATTACCGGGCCATTGGGTGCCTTTATTGTTTGGCGCCGCATGGCATATTTTGGTGATACATTAGCCCATTCATCATTACTTGGTGTAGCGCTCGCGTTGTTGTTATCCATTAGCCCTACGCTATCGGTTATTGCTACCTGTCTGGTTCTGGCATTGATATTAGTGATGCTGCAACAGCAGAAAGGCCTAGCCTCGGATACACTTTTAGGTATTTTGTCCCATACCTCCTTGGCGGTAAGCCTAGTAGCTATGGCGCTTATGCCAGATATCAAAGTTGATTTATTAAGCCTTTTATTTGGTGATTTACTGACGGTCACTGGCAAAGATGTGGTCATAATTTATGCCATTAGCCTATTCGCCATTTTATTATTATTAAAGCTATGGAATCCCTTGCTGGCAATCACCATTCATGAAGAGCTCGCAAAAGTAGAAGGCATTCCCGTCACCGCAGTACGTACAGCCTTTATGCTTATCATTGCACTTGTGATAGCTATTGCGATGAAAGTAGTCGGGGTATTACTGATAACAGCTTTACTGGTGATTCCTGCCGCTACAGCAAGGCGCTTTGCCAATACACCCGAGCAAATGGCCATATTTGCCAGCCTGATTGGCTGTAGTGCTGTTATTTTTGGCTTAAGTTGCTCTTGGTATTTAGACACACCTGTGGGGCCATCTATTGTACTCAGTGCAGGGATTTTATTTTTGCTTTCTCTGACAAAAAAATATAACTGAGAAAACTGTGACTCTTGAATTCACAATAAGGGAAAGCAAGGGTAGGAAAATCAGAGCTAAGAAAAGAGTAGGGCGGGCAAACCCAAAATTGAAATAATAACTCGCCCCCTAAATCACCCTTCAAAACCCGCCATAATCGAACGTAATGCCCTCTGCATATTACCTTCAGCAAAAGGGGGCTTTAAGAAACCATAGTAATGACCATAGGGATTTACTAATATCATGTTACCGCTGTGGTCAATGGTATAGCCACCGCCTTCTAACTCTACCTTACTAAAGGCTACATTAAGCTCTGTTGCCAGCTTTAATAGTACGTATTTATTACCTGTAGCCCCAATAAAATCAGGATTAAAGTAGGGTACATATTCGGCAAGCTTTTCAGTGGTATCTCGTTCTGGATCCAATGAAATCAATATCACTTGTAATTGATCTTTCTCATTATCTTCCAGCCCTGCATACATTTTAGCCGCTGACGCCATTGTTGTAGGACAAATATCGGGGCAATGGGTAAAACCAAAAAAGATTAAGCTCCACTTATCTTTTAACTGTTCCATGCCAAAGGGCTGGCCTTTGTGATCCGTCAACTCAAACTCACTAAATTTTCGTGGTGTTTGAAGCAACACCGCACCGTTCTCACGTAATTCATGCTTATTGAGAATACGAGGTTGGTTAAACTTATGAAAAAAACCGGCAAGCACAAGGGAAATAAATACAACGACAAAGATAATTGTGACACGAACACCACCTTTAAAACTGTATTTTCCCATAAGATTAAAGCCCTTTAATGCTTAAATAAATGAAGGAACTGTGATCAGGTAATGATCCAGAAGCATGGTAATAAAGAGAGCCATGAGGTAAATAATCGAATATCTAAACGTATCCATCCCAGCATCTGGTTTTTTACCAATCATCATGACAATGGCCCAATAGAGGAATCCAGCGCCTAACACTAGGGCACCAAGTAGATAAAGCCATCCGCTCATACCAGTTACAAAAGGCAGCACCGTAATAATAATCATGATCAAGGTATACAGAAGGATATGGAGCTTGGTGTACTTCTCACCATGAGTAACAGGCAGCATGGGAATATCTGCCTTGGCATATTCTTCTTTACGATGAACCGCAAGTGCCCAAAAATGAGGTGGCGTCCAAGCAAAGATTATCAACACTAATAATAATGCGTGACCGTGTACTTCGCCTGTAACAGCCGTCCAGCCCAAAAGGGGTGGCACCGCACCCGCCAAACCACCAATCACAATATTCTGAGGTGTCGCACGTTTTAGGTATAACGTATAGACCACCGCATAACCCACCAGAGATGCCAGTGTTAACCATGCTGTTAAGGCATTGATA
This sequence comes from Porticoccus sp., assembly GCA_023263825.1. Taxonomy (GTDB): domain Bacteria; phylum Pseudomonadota; class Gammaproteobacteria; order Pseudomonadales; family Porticoccaceae; genus Porticoccus. The sequence goes on along the minus strand of JALQUJ010000212.1, from coordinate 1,224 downwards.
AAAACCAGCAAAATCGCCATGCCTGCTACGCCAATCACCACGGCAAATGACAATGCCTGCAATGGCTGAACACGCCCTTTGGCTACTGGGCGGTTAAAAGTTCTTGCCATTTTAGTATCAATCTGGCGATCAACCACATGGTTAACTACTGCTGCTGCACCAGCACATAGTGCAATACCCACATTACCCAAAATCAGAACATCAACAGGCACCATGCCTGGGACCGCGAGGAACATGCCAATCACTGTTGTCAGAATCATCAGGGCAACAACATTGGGCTTAGTGAGTTCTAAATAATCACGCCAGCCCGCTTTTTCCATCTCAAATTCTGCTTCTTTCATTACTTCAGTGCTCCACTTCAGGAAATCGTTCTCTGGTACTTTTTCTTGGCGGTCCACACTTTGGTGGCAAGCGTCACCAGTGTCAACAGCAACAACGTACTACTAAAATTATGCAGCATCACCATCAATACCAGTTGCTCTATATCTCTCAGTGATATCACCAGATACAAGTGTATGCCCAGTGTTACCAATAGAAGAAGAGACATGCGGCGTGTTCGACTGTGTTTAATAAATAACAAGGCTATCGCCAAACCAACAATATAAAGAGTTGTCACCAAGGCTCCTAACCGATGGACCACATGAATAGCTACCCTGGCTTTACTCTCCAAGGTTTGGCTTAAGGTCTCAACGCCAAAACTCTCTATGATATTAAAACCTTTTTTCATATCCATCTCTGGCCACCACTGACTCTGGCAGCGAGGATAATCTGGACATGCTGATGCCGCATTGTTAGCGCTCGTCCATCCACCAAGTACAATTTGGATAACAATCAGGACTACCCCCAATACAATCCATGGCTTCAATCGAGTTAATTTAACCAGCATATCTTCGGGTATCTTCCAACGCTTATTATCAAGGCGTAATGTCAGTAACCAAAGTAGCGAACAGGTAATTGCCCCCATGACCAGATGGACAGTAACTACCTGGGGCCACAATGCCAGTTTAGCTGTCCACATGCCAAATAGAGCCTGCCAAACCACCAAGAATAAAATAAATGTAGGTAACCGAAAAGGGTAGGTCTCGTCATCCCGACGACGCCAGGAACGAACAGCAAGGGTGATGATTAACAAACCTAAAACACCTGCCAGATTACGGTGAATTAACTCTGACTGTAAAAAAGCATAACCTGTTGAATAGCCATCAGTAACTTCGAATGAGTCAG
>JALQUJ010000208.1 GCA_023263825.1 Porticoccus sp. | reverse complement strand
TTTTTTCTCGCACCGCTTCTACAACAGGCAAAAACTTATCGAACACCACCACCGCTTTTACATTGGCATGGTTAAACTGATAATTCAATTCATCCTCTGTATAGAGGGGATTAATATTTACAGCAACCAAGCCCGCTTTAAATACACCATAAGCAACAACTAGATACTGGGACAAACTGGGCATCTGAATAGCCAGCTTATCCCCTTGTTTTAAGTCCGTGTGTTGTTGCAGGTAGGCAGCAAAAGCCGTTGATAAACGATCCAGATCTTCGTAGCTAAGAGTATTACCCAATGATGTCACCGCAGGCTCTTGTGAATAATCACGAACGGACTGACTCAAAATATCTAACAGCGAATTCAAATCTGATAGGGCCAGGGTTTCGGATACGCCATAGTTCTTTTTCGCCTTACTCACAGCCTCATTAACAGATACTCCAGATTGCTCAGACATATTCCCTTTCCCACTATCTAATAAAAAATTTACATGAGCATGCTAGCGGAGTGGCCTGATGCAGCGCAACCGATAAAAATCAGTGCAACTAATAAAAATAACTATCTCAAAATAGGTACTTTTTATAAAAAGAAGTTACTATCTCCTTCAAGAAGGTAAACTTTCTAAACTTGAGTAAAAGTGACTAAATACTCAGATCAACCTCCAGCAAACCATACTCCAACAAATCAACTGTTTGGTCATCCCAAGGGTCTATATATCTGTTTTGCTACAGAAATGTGGGAGCGCTTTTCATTCTATGGCATGAAATACCTGCTGCTCCTGTATCTCACAAAATATCACTTATTCACTGATGTCATGGGGCTCGATGTATTAGGCAGTTATGCTGCATTGGTCTATTCCACACCGGTGATTGGCGGATTGTTAGCCGATCGTTATTTAGGGATGCGTAAAGCGGTTATTTTTGGTGGCTGTCTGCTGGTACTGGGCCATTTAGGTATGGCTGTTGAGGGTCACCCAGCTCAACATATGAATGGCGAGATTATTCGAGATAACCAGGCTTTACAGGTTTTTTATTTTTCCATCGCACTCATTATTGTTGGTGTTGGCTTTTTAAAACCGAACATTTCAACCATTGTAGGCAAGCTCTATGGCGAAAATGACTCACGTAGAGACAGTGGTTTCACTATTTTTTATATGGGCATCAATATCGGTGCATTTGTCGCCACTTTACTCTGCGGTTATCTGGGCGAAACTCTCGGCTGGCGTTATGGATTTGGCGCAGCTGGAATAGGCATGTTAATTGGTTTAGCTATCTTTCTGTATGGACAACAATACCTGCAAGGCCATGCAGAGCCCCATGATCCGGTAAAACTAAAGGAGTCCCTGTTACTTGGACATAAAGTACTTCCTGGGCTTAGCAGAGAAAACCTCATTTACCTTGGCAGCTTGCTATCCATCATTGGCATATGGCAACTGGTACAGGCTACGAACCTGGTGGAATGGTCCTTAAATGGACTATCTATTATTGTCGCTCTAGGCATCTTGTGGTTTATCCTGACTCGCTGTAACTCTGTTGAACGCGGACGTATGTCCGTGCTAATGGTTCTGACGTTTTCTACCGTTGTGTTCTGGGCGCTCTTTGAACAAACAGCAGCTTCCATGACCCTATACGCTGATCGTGTCGTCGACAGAGAACTGTTAGGGTTCGAGATAAAAGCCTCCCAATTTGGAGCACTTAACCCCATGTTTATCATGTTACTTGCCCCGTTATTTGCCCTGCTTTGGACAGGATTCGCCAAGCGCAATCGTGAACCCACAACGCCCACCAAGTTTTCACTGGGTATTCTTCAAGCAGGTCTGGGCTTTGGGGCACTGGTTATTGGTGCCTGCTTTCCCAATGAAGGGGGCAAAGTCGCAGCTATATGGCTACTACTTGCCTATTTGCTCCACACTACTGGTGAACTTTGCCTGTCCCCAGTAGGGCTCTCAGCAGTAACAAAGTTATCGGTGCCACGCATTGTTGGTTTAATGATGGGGACCTGGTTCCTTGCCACCGCCTATTCAGAATTCATGGCAGCACAAATTGCCAAACTCGCAGCGATAGAAGTTCCTTCTACATACCCTACAGACAATGAACAACTCAATAATACTGTCGCAACCCTAACCAGTTATACGGAGCTATTTACAACACTATTTTGGGTGGGCTGTGGTGCAGGAGTATTCTTACTGTGCCTTAGTCCCTATTTAAAAAAGCACATGCATGGCATTCAGTAATTAGGATTATTGAATAAGAGTGTTAAGCATTAAATTAGCGGCTACGGGCAAAGTAAAACCTAGGCTTTTTGATCCTGTTCTGTGCCCTCAACTTGTTCACGCTCTTCCTTCACCGCCTTTGCTCGACGAGGACCAAAAATAGCCCAGAATATATAGAGAACAACAGAAACCAAATAGCAAACGATAATAGGCTGAAGGCCACGCAAATAGGCTTGTTCAGATTCCTCCGTTAGGCCTTCAAAAATACTGACAAACCATGCCGGGGCTAAAAAGTCACTATCCATGTAGGCTTTAATAGGTACTAAAATAACAACAGCAATCAACAACACCAAAAAATTACGAAAATGCCGGCCCGGTACTATTTTCCTAAAACGATAGGCATACATAATCAGCAGTACACTTCCCAGGTAATACCCTACTAAGCCCCAATGATAATTTTCTGCTGAGTACACCAACCTCTCCCTTCAATTCATGTATACAATTTCGATCAACAAGCTATTTATGCTCTTGAACCTGCATTATTTAATCTACTCGGTTTAATCCACTCGATTTAATCAACCCGGTTTAATCTATCCAATGAACAATGCGATCTTCCATATCATCAAGCTGAACTGATTGCTCCATTACTGCTTTTCCCTTAATAGAATTACCTGAAATGTGGACAGACTGATTATTTCCTGAAACCAAATGATGCCACTCAGGAAGTGTCTTGCCTTCAAATAATAGCCGATAAGCACAACTGGCCGGCAACCAAGTTTGATGGTGCAAATTATCTGGTGTCAATTTAAAGCAATCCGGGACTTGGGTAAATCGATCCTCATAATCTCGGCACTGACAACTATTCAAATCAAGTAATCGACAAACTACATCGGTATGAAACACCTCACCGGTGTCTTCGTCCTCTAGTTTATGCAAACAGCATTTGGCGCAGCCATCACAAAGAGATTCCCACTCTGTCGTAGACATCTCACTTAATGATTTCGTCTGCCAAAAGCTCATCTTAAAGCTTACTGTTCTTATTCCGTAGCTCCTGCATGATTTCATCGGGACGAGGAGGCATTTGTAGATAATAGCCCTGCTCTGCAATAGCGCCCAGTACTTTCCCAGTATCTGCTCGAGCTAACTTTTTATCTGGTGTTAGCAACAGTGTCATAGCTAACTCTGGTTGCCCAAACCGTCTCAACAATTCCGCAGGCACAGGCTCCAGGTCATTTTTTTTATCCACATATAAATACATCCCCTCTTCCTTAGGGCTTCGATAAATACTGCAGAGTTTTTTCATAGTACTTTTATCCAGATCATTTATTTACTAACAACCTTAACCAAGCATCCTTAATTAGATATTTCTAACTAAGTATCTTTCGGGCTTCTTGTTCAAGCGGTTGGCCTACCACTTCATATCGCCAACCTTCAGCAATATTTTTAGGCAATGAAACTTTTTTCTGTTCCATCAAAGACCTAACAACAACTTCAATATCTCTTTTTGGTGCTAATATTTCTGGGGGGAGATCAAGTAACTCAGACTGGGCCAGTATCACTTTTTTAAGCTGTTTGATTAAATCTCCCGCTTGCCGTGGTAAAGGTTCGGGCAATGTCTTCGGACAATCTTGATGCACCGTATTCAGCCCCCTTTGTAATAACTCAAACAACGTGTCGGCATAACGCCTGATTAAACCTGGATGCATACCTTCTATATCAGATAGAGCATGATTTGCCTCTGGCTTTTTAAGCACAATTTCCAATAAGGTTTTATCACCAATCACTCGATTTCTAGGTCTGTTTCGTTCTCGGGCCTCAAGTTCACGCCATTCGCACAATAGCTTCAACGAGGCTAACTCTTGAGGGCTAAGCTGCCAGGCACCTTTAACCTTCAAAAAGTACTCACTAAAATGATTTTTGATAGATGCCTTCACTACTAATAAAGACATTTCCTCAGCCATCCATTCAGTTCGTCCCAACTGATCGAGGTTTTCACATAACTGTCGATATACTGGTAACAAATGCAAAACATCGGATGCGGCATAGCTCAGTTGAGCCTCACGCAAAGGCCGCTGTAGCCAATCGGAGCGGGTTTCCCCTTTTTCCACATGAACGCCTAACACAGCAACCACCAGGCCAGCGTAGCCTTTAGAAAAACCATAACCACTCAACGCTGCAGCGATTTGGGTATCAAATAAAGGCTTGGGAATACAATCCAATACATGCTTTAAAACTTCCAGGTCTTCAGAACAGGAGTGAAATACTTTGACGATATCTGGTGCGACTAAAATCTCTACAAAAGAAGAGAGATCAGATATAGCTACAGGATCGATTAACCAACAGGAATGACCGTTATAAACCTGAATTAACCCAAGTATCGGGAAAAAGGTGTCCGTCCGCATGAACTCTGTATCCAATGCAACAGCATCACAACATCTAAGCTCCCCAATGCACTGATTGAGTTGCTCTGGAGTAGTAACAAGGATTGGGGTTGGAAGAGAATCTGCTGAATGGTTTAACATCTGATAGCTAGGGCTCGTTTGGTGGGCTTTTTTATTAGGATCAGTTTTATTCGTAATACAACTTAACTGTGGTACAGCACGACATTAGATCTGCTTGCGACTGCTGAATGCATGTGAAAGTGTACCACCATCAACATATTCCAATTCACCGCCCATAGGCACACCATGGGCAATTCGGCTCACGGTTACGTTCAATGCCTTTGCCCTCTCGCTGATGTAATGGGCTGTCGCCTCACCTTCCACAGTCAAGTTAGTTGCAAGAATCAACTCGTTGATATTTTCATCCACAAGACGGTTCATCAGTTGCTCCACACCAATTTCCTCTGGCCCGATACCATCAATGGGAGAAAGGTGGCCAAGAAGTACAAAGTAGCGTCCTTTGTATGTTCCGCTTTGCTCAATAGCCAATAAGTCTGCAGGTGTTTCCACCACACAAAGCTGATGCGCCTCACGGCGAGGATTACTGCAAACTTCACAAGTCTCAGATTCGGTTAAGGTACGACACTGCTGACAACGACCCACATGCTCTGCGGCTTCGGCCACAGCTAAAGACAAACGAACAGCTCCGTCACGATTGCGCTCCAGTAAATGCAGAGCCATTCGCTGGGCCGACTTTGGGCCAACACCCGGTAAGCAGCGAAGGCTATCTATCAATTCATCAATAATGGGACCGAACACTATACAAGCCTTTTTAATCGCATTTTCATAAGCAGCGAGGTATCTCAGAAGGGCATCTGAAACCCTGGTGGCATTTGCATTCCACCGGTCAATTTTTCCATTTGTTTTTTCTGAGCTTCTTCCACCTTGCGTACCGCATCATTAACGGCTGCAGCAAGTAAGTCTTCAAGAAACTCTTTTTCTTCGGACAGCAAACCAGGATCTACTGTTACTTTGCGTACGTCATGACGACCATTCATCACCACTTGCACCATACCGGCTCCAGATTCACCAGTTACCTCAGCCTTTGCAGCCTCTTCCTGCATCTGATGCATTTGCTGCTGCATGCCCTGAGCCTGCTTCATTAAATCATTAATATTCATAGTATTACCGCATATATATAACAAATTACATTAATTTTTAAACGTGTTCAATCTATAGGTTTTACCGTTTTCTCTAACAGTACCCCACCAAACACATCCATTACACGACGCACATTGGGATCATGTTTAAGGCTATCCAGCGCCGCTGCTTGCCGTTCATCTTTTTTTCTTAAACGATTTGCCTGGGGAGTTTCCATCGCAACAGCACCCACCTCGATATCAACAGCAACAGGCTGTCCAAAATATTCAGATAGTGCATCAGCTAGACGTTGTTGATGACCCTCTTCATACAATGAGCTATTGGCAATATCCAGGTCAAAACGAAGCACATTACCCCGAACTTCAACCAACGCTAAATTAGCTGCCACATTTTGTAAAACACCACCAACGGATAACCCCTGATAAATCTCAATCCATCGCTCAGGCTTAATATCACTAAATGCACATGTTGGTGATATACCTTCTTGCTGAGGATGGCGTACTTCATGCTGATGAACCTCTTGCGAAAGCACTTGAATATCTTGATCCGTCAATGGTTCATTACTTTGACGTAAATCTATTGCAGGCTCTAATACCGGGGGTTGTACACCTGTTTCTGCTGCCGTGCTCTCAAGCCCAGAAATATCTGGCTTATCTATTCTAGATTCAGATAATGCAGCAAACTCTTCATATTCAGCTAGTTCATAGCCTGAAGCTTCAACTGTACTTTCTGCAAGTCCACCCTCTCGGGTACTATCATCTGTAGCAGTCTTTTCCTGAACGTCTGATCCCGCCACAACAGCCGCTTTGGGCATGACGGGTTCAGGCTTTTTTAAAGGATCAAATACCCCCTCTTCTTCAGCAGGGATAGAGGATTCATCCTTAGATGCTTTTATCTCAGGAGAAGCAACAGGAGGATCAATACGATTTTCACGAGCAGGCTGAAAAGCCAACATTCGTAACATCACCATCTCAAATCCTGTTTTTGGGTCTGGAGCTAGGGGTAAATCCCTGCGACCCAACAAAACTGTTTGATAGAACAGCTGAACATCTTCCTTACTTAATGCTTTCGACAATTCCTGAATCAACTGGTAATCACCATGCCGGTTATCTAATGCATCGGGAACGGTCTGGGCAATAGCAACCCTATGCCATACAGACAATAAATCAGCCAAAGCTGCGTTGTAATCTGGGGCGTGTTCCGACATTTTTTGGACCACAGCCAAAACTTCGGTGCCATCATTATTCACCAATGCTCGAGCAATATCGGCAATCGCTGTAAGGTCTATAGTACCCAACATGGTGCTTACTTCTGCTTCAGTAAGCTTTCCATCACCATGGGCAATGGCCTGATCTGTAAGGCTTAAGGCATCACGCATACTACCTTCGGCTGCACGTGCCAATGCCCATAAACCTGCCTCCTCGCAGGGCACCTGCTCTTCTGTAAGCACGTGCTGTAGATGTTCAACAATTCGCTCAGGGCTCAGGTTCTTCAAATTAAACTGAAGACAACGGGATAAAATCGTGACGGGTAGTTTTTGCGGATCAGTCGTTGCCAACAGGAACTTCACGTGGGGTGGAGGCTCTTCTAACGTTTTTAATAAAGCGTTAAAACTATGGGTAGAAAGCATGTGCACTTCATCGATCAGGTACACTTTAAAACGCCCAACCGTCGGTGCGTATTGGACATTTTCCATCAGCTCTCGGGTATCTTCCACTTTAGTGCGAGATGCCGCATCGACCTCAATAAGATCGACAAAGCGCCCTTCAGCAATGGATGTGCAGACACTACATTCACCACAAGGCGTAGAACTAATACCCTGCTCACAGTTGAGGCATTTGGCCAAAATTCTGGCAATCGTGGTTTTACCCACACCCCGGGTTCCAGTAAACAAGTAGGCATGGTGTAGACGCTCATTATCCAGTGCATTAACGAGGGCTCTAAGTACATGCTCCTGCCCCACCATTTCATTAAAAATACGAGGGCGCCATTTACGTGCAAGAACCTGGTAACTCATAACTGGTAACTCATAAAGTGACATCCTGATTGTTGGTATTTGGCGCATCCCAAAGGTTTACCATACCAATACGCTGCTCTTGCTCAATTTCTGACTCGACTGGCCGCACAACTTTTAGGCTGTCAAAGTCAAACAAGTCTGTATCCGCCAGTTGTGACGATGCAACATTTTTTGTGGCAGCAAAAATAGTCTCTAATCTACCCGGGTGCTGTTTCTCCCACTGCTGCAACATGTCTTTGATTACTTGCCGCTGCAAACCATCTTGTGAACCACACAAGTTACAAGGGATGATTGGAAACTCTTTCAGTTCAGCATAAGCCTCAAGGTCTGCTTCTTTACAATAAGCTAAGGGGCGAATAACCACGTTTTGCTTATCATCACTCAATAATTTGGGAGGCATTGCTTTTAACTTGCCGCAATAGAACATATTCAAAAATAGCGTTTCAATGATATCGTCACGGTGATGACCCAAGGCCACTTTGGTTGCGCCAATTTCCTGTGCAAAGCCGTAAAGGGTGCCTCGCCTCAAGCGTGAACAAAGACTGCAATAGGTCTTACCCTCTGGAATTTTTTCTGTCACTACACTGTAAGTATCTTTTTCCAGTATATGGAAAGATACCCCAATGTTACTCAAGTAATCTGGTAGAACCTCACGAGGGAACCCTGGCTGTTTCTGATCGAGATTTACCGCAACAATATCGAAAGAGATGGGTGCTGTCTTTTGCAAATTAAGCAGAATATCCAGCATACAATAGGAATCTTTGCCACCTGAAAGGCAAACCATAATTTTATCGCCATCTTCAATCATATTGTAATCAGCGATAGCATTACCTACATTACGACGCAGGCGTTTTTGCAGCTTGTTTGCTTCAACCTTGCCTTTGCGTGAACTCTGGACATTAGTCACAGGCTGAGCACTCGCCACAGGCTCAATATGAAGCATCTGACTTTCACGTTCTTTCATGCTTTTGCTTTTATTTTCACCGGGCTGAGCACTTAAATCATTCACAATCAGTAACCTATCTATTACACACGATAGCGCTGCTCCAGCGCCTGGTATAAGTCATCTTTAAATAGTGGGCTGGAGTGATCCAGTTCGGCGACCGCTTCAACCAGGTGCTCGTTGTCTTCCTTACCACCCCATTGCTTGCGGTAACTACCATCCTGATAACCATTGTCTTGCCTAAAGAAATTTAAAACGTTTTTCCCCACATAGCGGGTATACAATTCATCAAAAGATAAATCGATACCAGCCATCAACGTAGCAAAACTCGTCACATCAAAACTTTTGCTTTGCAATGTTGCCAGAGTGAATGCTTCCAAATCTTCACGGAAATCACCCGAAGGGGTTGCTCTAGACAGCTCTTGCTCTACAGCAGCAGCTATTTCTACTTCATTAGAAGACTCAAGCAACAAAATACTTAAACCAAAGTGCCAAATATCCACCAATTCAAGTTTGACCTGATCAGCATCCGGTGTTTGTTTCTTCCACCACTTCCAACCGTAGTGGTCAAGCAACTCCGCACATTCCACCCAAATAGCACGATACCAGGCAAAACCTTGATCAACCCAGTTTTCGTTGACCTTGCTATTCATTGCATCCTGTAATTCCAGCATGGTGAGAATTTGTTGTTTCATTGTTGCCTCCGACGCCAAAGCTAGCTTTTCTGCTAACTTTCTAAATCTGCTTTTAAGCCCTAACAAACATATTACTTTGTTTCTCAACACCAATGGTTGTAGCCGGCCCATGCCCGGTAATCACAGTGGCATCATCATCCAGTGTATAAATACGCTCACGGATCGAACTAACTATTTGTTCAGGGTCACCACCGGGGAAATCTGTACGGCCAATACCACCTTTAAACAGGGTATCACCGGCTATCAATGTTTTGCTTTCTTCAAACCAAAAACTGGTTGAACCTGGAGTATGGCCGGGGGTATGGATTGCCACCCCACCACAGCAACCGAGATCATGATCATCACTAAAGTATTGGTCTGGATCAGGCAACAAGGTGTCAGGCATTCTAAATCCAAACATGGCGCACTGCTCTTCAAGACCACTCCATAAGAACATGTCGCTTTCGTGTAGATAAATAGGTACACCCGTGGCTTTTTTTATCTCACCAGCAGCAAGAATATGGTCAAAATGTGCATGGGTATGAATAATTGCTACAACCTGTAAATCCAACTCAGATAACAGGCTGAGAATCACCTGAGCATCACCACCGGGGTCTACCACAAGTGCTTTTTTACTCACTGTATCGCCAATAATGGTGCAGTTGCACTGCAATGGCCCCACAGGAAAGGTACGAACGATATATTGATTCCTTTCTAAAATAGGATCTGACATAGTATTCCAATCATAAAAGTATTCCGGCCATAAATAGCATTTCAGTCATAAAATAGTATTTCAGCTAAAACACATTAGAAGAACAGATAAACAAGACGGCTATATTACCACATCAACAGAGGGGATAACGCTGGAAAAGCAACACCTCTACCTCCACCTGAACGGTACATCCACGGCCCAAAAATAAACTTATCACCACACAAACTTGACCCAATAAGTAGGCTTAAAAATTAGATATAAAAAAAAGAATCCAATTTTGTACGAAGTTCTTATACCCATTTGGGTATTCACTCATATATAGCCATTCATATATAAGATGGAACCTATTATCATCTACGTTATCTGAACTTGCGGTTCTGGAATATTTATAAATAATCAGACCACAAATAGGCTCACACCAACAAACAGCACTCATTAAAAAGTGACTAAATAAATGGAGCAACACATGAAATATGCATTCCAAGCCATCATCTTCTTAGGCCTTGCTTTTACACTGCAAGCCCAAGCTAATCCAACATCAGACGCATCCTCAGAATCAAAACAGAGCATTAACTGGGCATCAGAAAAAGACATCAGTAAACATATTGAATTTAGACTAGAAAAAGAATATGGCGAAGTCACTTACGGCCCCAACTTTGCCCCTTCAGATACAAAGCTATCCGACCATTTTTCTGAAATTTACCTCACTCGCCTAATAGACCATAAAGGCGCAGATCATTACGCCCTGTACATTACGGCTCAATACAATGATACGGACTGGCGCTCCTATAAAGATGCTGTCAATAAACAAGGCAATAAACTACCTCTTGTTACCCTATCAAAAAATGAAAATGTGTGTGAAAACACATCTTGCCGATACGAAGAAAGGTTGGCCATTCCACTGAGCTTCCTGTATTTTTTTGATGGAGCTACTATGGGCCTGGACGTAACACTCTCCGGTAGTAGAACTAACCAAATCAATATTCCCATTGCCTACTTCAAGGCAATGATGAACTCAATTCCTCAGGAATCACTGTACGATGAGCTATAGAAAACACATGGTAACCATTAACCAATAAAACCCATTAGCAAACAAAAAACCGGCATAGAGTCGGTTTTTTTGTTTTTCTATCCAATT
>JALQUJ010000148.1 GCA_023263825.1 Porticoccus sp. | reverse complement strand
ATTCTTTCTGTTCAAGATAAAGCTATTCAGGTTGGCCCTGAGAGTGTAGGTGCTGTTCCAGGGCCCGCCAGTTTTGGTCGGGGTGGTAAAAACTCAACCATTACTGATGTAAATTTATTAATGGGCCTGCTTGATCCCTCTACCTTTTTTGGCGGTGGTTTGGCATTAGATATCGATCGTGCTCGTGCGGCGATTGCTGAAAATATCGCTGATCCACTGGGGGTGTCTGTTGATGATGCATTGCTGCAATTACGTGATGCCTATGAGCAGAAGGTTGCCAGTGAGATAAGCAAATTTGCTGATATTGCAGAAGATACTGTGTTGCTTGCCTTCGGTGGTGCTGGCCCTATGAATGCTTGTGGTGTGGCAGATAAATGCGGCATCAAAACAGTATTTGTACCAAAAACTGCCGCTGTATTCAGTGCTTACGGTATTGGTTCATGTGATATTGGTCAAAGCTACCAGGTGGTGCTATCTGATCATAAACAGGAAACGCTATCGAAAGCTTACGAGCAATTGCTGGAACGAGCTGAGCGAGACATGTTTGCTGAAGGTTATAGCAAGGGTGATTATGATGTTAGTGCTCAGTTGGTTGGCGTAAAGGATGGTGCTGAATCTGTTCATGTCTTGAACGGTAATGTTGCTATTCCACAAGGCCTTGCTCAGGGTGATTCTGTGACCCTTGAGGTTTCAGCTCGTAAAACATTGAGAGTTGAAAGTGAAAGCCATGCAGAAGTGAAAAAGGTAAATGCTGCCAAATCTTCAAATACTCGCTCAATCTTTGGTGACAATAAAGAGTGGTCAGATGTACCTGTCTACGACGTGAACTTTATGGAAGCCGGTGATTTTGGCGCGGGCCCAGCTGTTATTGAAGAAGAATACTTTACCTGTTTGGTAAGGGATGGCTGGGAATTTGTTGTAACTGAATTGGGCGATATTTGTTTGACTAAGGGGGCAGTGTAATGAAAGTTTTGATGACTGAATATCTCCGCATAGATCTGGAAACAGAGAATTGGGAGTGTCGCGTCTGTGAGCATGTGGTCGGTTCGGCGCGTGGTAACTATAAAGAGGGATTGTTGGTTTATACACGTGATCCCGAGGATATACATCCTTCGATAATCGACCCCGATAAATACAAGTTTACTTTCTGTCCCGATAAGGATTGGGTGAGTATTTATGAATTCTATTGCCCATCCTGTGGTACCCAGATGGAAGTTGAATATACCTTCCCTGGCCACGAGCCGCTTTACGATATGGAAGTGGATGTGGATGCCCTGAAAGAGCAGTGGAGTCACCGCGAAGAAATACTGGAACCAGTTACTGGTCCTAATGTTTTGGTGGATAGAACTCACGGTCACAATCATTGATAACTATTGCCATAGGTGCTCATTGTCTTTGTGTAAATAGACACTGAGTGAGTAAATGACAAAATAGTTATAGAGTTTTAGGAAATAATATTATGAAACGTATATCAGTAGATATCGGTGGTACTTTTACAGACTGTTTTGTGGTCTGGAATGGTAAGTATATTGAAACCAAAGCATTGACGACCCATCACAACCTTGCTCTGGGTTTCAATGAAGCGGTTGAAAAAGCCTATAACGAATTGGATATCTCCATGGAGGAAATCCTGGGTGGAGTTGATTCCGTTCGTTATGCAACAAC
>JALQUJ010000075.1 GCA_023263825.1 Porticoccus sp. | reverse complement strand
AGAAACTAAAATGGGGGAAGTTTTTTTATCCCACTTAATTAAAAATCAGCTTACAGAAAATCAGAAAATAGAAGAGCAGGGAAATTAGTTTGTTATTAAAAAGGGGCAGCAAACAATTTTTAACGGTTATATTACTGTTAACACTTCAGGTTTTTAGTGCCTCTAGTGCCTTTTCGGGAACAGTAAATGGCTTAAGGATATGGCGAGCGCCAGATCATACTCGCCTGGTTTTTGATCTCAGTGAAGCGGTAGATCATAAGGTTTTTCCTTTAACCAACCCCGATCGATTGGTTATTGATATAGAAAACACCAAACTTAATGCTGAAACCTCAGCATTGGATTTCACTTCATCACCGATTACCTCTATCCGTAGCGGTGTTCACGAAAAGAAAAACCTTCGCATTGTTTTGGATTTAAAACAGGCAGTACGGCCTCGAAGTTTCCCTCTAGCCAGTAATGAGCAGTACGGTGATAGATTGGTCGTACACCTCTATGACCAGAATACCGAGACCAGTAAAACCGTTGAAGATATTACTGCAGAAAATAATCGGCGCGATATTGTTATTGCCATTGATGCCGGGCACGGCGGTGAAGATCCGGGTGCTATAGGGCCAAAGGGTATTAAAGAGAAAAAAGTAGTGTTGGCCATTAGCCGAGAATTAAAAAAGTTGTTTGATCGTACCCCGGGTTATAAAGCAGTGCTGGTACGTAACGGCGATTATTATATACCGCTAAGAAAGCGAACGAGTATAGCCCATCAAAAGCGTGCCGACATGTTTATTTCCATCCATGCAGACGCATTCAATAAGGCTTCTGCTAATGGTGCCTCGGTATTTGCGCTGTCTCGCCGTGGTGCTACCAGTGAAACAGCACGCTATTTGGCCGGTCGTGAAAATCGTGCGGATTTAATTGGTGGTGCAGGCAGTGTGAGCCTGGATGATAAAGATAAAATGCTGGCCAGTGTATTGCTGGATTTGTCCATGACGGCAACACTGAGTAGCAGTTTGGAAGTAGGCGATGAGGTGCTTAAGTCTATGGGTGGTGTTGCCCGGCTGCATAAGAAGAAGGTAGAGCAAGCCGGCTTTGTAGTTTTGAAGTCACCAGATATTCCTTCGATTTTGGTGGAAACCGGTTTTATCTCAAACCCTAAAGAAGCAAAACGTTTGGCCAGTAGGCATTATCAACAAAAAATGGCCAAAGCTATTTTTCAGGGCATCAGTCGCTATTTTTCAAACAACTTACCAGTAGGGACATTATTGGCAGCACAAAAGGCAGGTAGTAATAAAGCTCCTGGTACTTATGTGATTGCCCGTGGTGATACCCTCTCAGGTATTGCGGTGCGCTACAACGTGAGTGTTAAATCCCTGTTGCGTCACAATGGTTTGAAAGACACACGTATTCGTGTGGGGCAGCGTTTAAAAATACCTGCGTCATAATCTGGTTCTATTGACCGCAATAAAGACCTAGCTCTTTACTACTAACTCTAATTGACTAAAGAATAGCTCATGCAAAAAATTCACCTCCTTAGCCCCCGTTTGGCGAACCAAATTGCTGCCGGCGAAGTGGTAGAAAGGCCCGCTTCAGTGGTCAAGGAGTTGCTGGAAAATGCCATTGATAGCGGTGCAACCCGCATTGAAATTGATGTTGAGAGTGGTGGAGTAAAACTTATACGTGTTCGGGACAATGGTAGTGGCATCGCAGAGAAAGATTTGCCTTTATCCCTTAGCAGGCATGCCACCAGTAAAATTGAGCAATTAGATGACCTTGAAGCCGTTGCCACACTGGGATTTCGTGGTGAGGCGCTGGCTAGTATAGCTTCAGTTTCCCGTTTGGCGATTACATCTAATATCTCTGATGACATTAGCCAATCCCAAGCACATGGTTGGAAGGCTGAAGCCGAAGGTCGAGATATGGCAGTAAATATTCTTCCAGCTTCTCATCCCAGGGGAACAACAGTGGAAGTGCGGGATTTATTTTTTAATACTCCGGCCAGACGTAAGTTTTTACGCACTGAAAATACAGAATATAAACGCATCGATGAAATACTGAGAAAGCTGGCACTGAGCTATTTTGCTATTGATTTTACCCTGCGTAATAACGGCAAAGTTGTACACAATTTTCGGGCGGCCAGTACCCAGCTTGAACAAGAACGGCGGGTTGCCAGTATTTGCGGAAAAGCCTTTATGGAAAGTGCTTTGTATGTGGATGTAGAAGCCGCAGGATTGAGGTTGTGGGGGTGGGTTGGTTTACCCACTTTTTCCCGCAGCCAAGCCGATTTACAGCACTTTTTTGTCAATGGTCGAAGTATTCGCGACAAGTTGGTTACCCATGCTGTCCGCCAGGCCTATCAGGATGTGATGTATCACGGTCGTCACCCGGCTTTTGTGCTTTATCTAGAATTGAATGCTGCGGATATTGATGTAAATGTTCATCCGACTAAACATGAAGTACGTTTTCGTGATAGCCGAACAGTGCATAATTTTCTATTCCGCAGTCTGCATCGTGCTGTAGCAGACGTTCGTCCGGGAGCTGAGCTATCCGGGCAGGGCTCTTCTGAACATGGCCCTTCTGAAGTAGCAGAGAAGCTGAATACCCCAGATGCTACGGGCAGAGTGGAAGGAAGCGAGCTTAACTCTTCTAATCAAATCTATCCACACCAAACTAGAATGGGCTTACATGCCAATCCTTCTGTTACCGGAGCAGTGGTAGAAAATGTCGCTGAAGGTATGGCTGTTTATCAATCATTGCATGAGCCATCTCAAGCATCGACTCATCAAACATCTCTTCACCAAACACCCCAGAATCAAGAAGGTGTAATTACACTTGCTTCTTGTTCGGATGAAGAAATCCCACCGCTGGGTTTTGCCATTGCCCAACTCAAGGGGATTTATATTCTGTCAGAGAATGCCCTGGGGCTGGTATTAGTGGATATGCATGCTGCCCATGAGCGTATTACCTATGAACAAATGAAGCAGGCTTTTGATGCAGATGGTATTCACTCCCAGCCATTGTTAGTACCCGTCACCATAGCGGTAAGCCAGTCAGAGGCGGATATAGGTGAAGAGCACCAGGCATTATTTGAAACACTAGGTTTTTTTCTACAAAGAGCTGGCCCAGAAAGCCTTATGGTAAGGCAGGTACCAGCCATGTTGAGAGATTCAGATGTCGAACCACTGGTACGCGATGTGTTATCAGATCTAGTTGCCCACGGTTCCAGCGACAGAATTCGTCAGCATCTCAATGAAATTATGGCAACCATGGCCTGCCATTGCTCAGTCCGAGCTAATCGAAAGTTGAGTATTCCTGAAATGAATGCATTATTGCGAGACATGGAAGCCACAGAGCGCAGTGGACAGTGTAATCATGGGCGAACAACCTGGACGCAAATGTCATTAGATGAGCTGGACAAGCTTTTCTTGCGTGGTCGTTAGGACTCTATTCTAGCAGTGACTTTATCCATCTTAATGTAGGTAGAGTGCGATACTGGGGCAGTTAATTCTGTGTGCTCAAGCTATATACGTTGAGCCCATAAATTAAACTTAAAGAGCCTTGGTCTGGAACGTATCACAACTGGCAACATCGCCATTATTTAAACCCGTTTTAAACCACTTTATACGCTGTACTGTACTGCCATGGGTAAATGATTCCGGTGTGACGTAGCCTTGGGCTTGCCGTTGTAACGTGTCATCACCAATAGCGGAAGAGGCTTGCAGCGCCTCTTCAATATCTCCGGTTTCCAGAAGATTTCGCGTGCGGTCAGCGTGGTGTGCCCAAATTCCCGCGTAGCAATCGGCTTGTAATTCTAATCTGACAGAAAGAGCATTGGCCTCTTCTTTGGAGAGCCTGGCTTTGGCAGCATGTACTTTTTGAGCTGTTCCCTTCAAAGCTTGAACATGGTGGCCTACTTCATGAGCAATGACATAAGCTTGGGCAAAATCGCCAGGGGCGTTATGGCGGTTTTTTAGTTCATTATAAAAACCAAGATCAATAAACACCCGTTGATCAGCGGAACAGTAAAAAGGTCCCATGGCTGATTGACCCATGCCACAGGCAGATTTCACCACATCGGTGAACAACACCAGCCTGGGCTCCCTATACTGAGCGCCGTGCTGATTAAAAATGTTGTTCCAGGTATCTTCTGTATCGGCCAGTACCACAGAGACAAAATCGGCCAGTTCGTTGGATTCTGCACTTTGAGGTTCAGTTTGGTTCTGGTGCTGAGAGGAAGAACTGATTTGTCCAGAACTACTTTGTAGTAACGTACTGAGAATGGCAGGGTCAATGCCGAAATAAGCGGCAGCAAGAAGGATGATGATAGTGCTAATACCACCTCTTTTTCAGCCAAGGGAAAGCTTGCTGCGGCGTCTGCCCCTTTGATCTTCAATATTGCGACTGCGTCTACCGGTTTTCCAGCGCATGATTAGCTCCACTCCTCTAGAGTTAAGCCTCTTGTGAAAGAGACTTAAGGGTAAAAGATTAACTATGAGAGGATAGGCGTTAATAGGGCGGCAGTAATGCTACTTCATGTAAGAATTTTGTATATTTTGATTTGAGCTGAGTTATTTGAAAAGAGCTATCTTTTTAAATAGGTAGGCCACTCAGCCTTTATTTTTCTTTTCCAATGCTTCTTTTTTACTTTGTAGGCCAATGACCGGTCGATCAATCACATTCCAGAATTCTCCGTTCCAGGCAGCATAGCCTTTCGAAGCTCTGATACTGTATTCGTAGAAAATGACAAATACGCTATCATCTTCCTCAAGTCTCATAACGCGTGCTTCCATACCGGGGTCTTCAGCGTAGTTCCTAAGAACAATCCAGTCACCTTTCTTTACTTCTGGCCGATCCATACTCACACTCACTTTCTATCTTTTATTTAGAATTTATAGGACATCTTCGCAGTCTTGTAACTGTAGATTTGTTACCAAGCTTAAAAGTGCTGCGGTTTTTCTCATAAATGGCGAGCCGCGGATTATACGGGTCTTTGAGAAAAGTATCATGCTCAAACCCTGTAGAGGTTTGAGTCTAGTGGGGTGATTCAAGGTCGATAGATTCAGCTCAAGGGATATTAGAGCTAGGCATTACCCGATGATCAGGGTAAAAAAAAGACCACATAGGAGGGTGGTCTCAACGAGGGAGCTAGAATGTATTTAAAAAGATGGAGTTAGCTCACTTAGCGTAACGCAAGTGCTGATAGCACAAGCAACGCCTGTTCCAACCCATGCATCAGGGCCTTGAGCAAACATACCCAAAGAGGCACCAAATAAGGTTCCACATACAATCGCAAGCAAGCAGGCAATGTTTCGGTTATTCATGATGGCGTTCCCCTGTTCTTATCTCTAAAGTTTGTTTCTAACATTCAATTCGTGATGACAGTGAGTTCATTAAAGACCATAAATAAGAAGCAGGTGAGGTGACTTGTCGCAATTCCAGTGTTAACTACCTCCCAAACAGGGGTTGGGTGTTTTATTTTGTGAAGGGCATCAACTTTTTTGGTGAATAACAGTGTTGCTAGGGATTGCTGGTTGAGGTTTTCAGGGCTAAATAACCCTGTTAGTCTTAGGTCATAAATTGCAAAGGAGAGCAGTTATGTCTATTAAACAAAGGGTTGTTCAAAATAAGCACCAAGTTTCTTTTTATTTCAGTAACTATTCATAAAGTTAATCTACACCCACGAAAATAGTTTCCTCGTCAGCAATATAAAAAATATTGTTGAGAATAAAGGCTTGTCTGTTTTTCTAAAAAATGAGTTTGCTGCTGGTGGCTCGGGTGATTTGGCGCCACTGGAAACCTGGGTGGAGCTGTGGGTTACGAATGACTCTGATTATGATCAGGCCATGTCCATTATTGAGAACTTTCAGAAGTCAGGTGATAAAGCTGATTGGTTGTGCCAATCATGTGGCGAAGAAAACTCAGGTTCCTTTAAGTTTTGTTGGAATTGCCAAAATACCTGCCCAGAATAATTTGTTATAAATCTCTTTCTATCATTATCTAAGGCGTAATTTAGCGCTATTCCCTTTAAGGTATGGGGTATACTACGCCGCTATTAGTTTTGTAGCCCTATAATGGACTCCACCCCTATCATTTCCGCCCAAAACATCCTTCAAACCGTTTTTGGTTACCCTTCTTTTCGATCACCTCAGGATAAGATTATCCAAACGGTGGTTGAGAGCGGTGATGCCTTGGTTTTGATGCCTACGGGTGGCGGAAAATCCCTGTGTTATCAAATTCCAGCACTGCTCCGCCACGGCTGTGGCATTGTGGTATCGCCTTTAATTGCGCTAATGAAAGATCAGGTAGATGCTCTTAGACAGTTAGGAGTTAAAGCA
>JALQUJ010000150.1 GCA_023263825.1 Porticoccus sp. | reverse complement strand
TCATAAAGGCGGGTAAAAAACCACTGTTCCCATTTGTAATATTCGGGTTTGCACGTGGCTAACTCCCTTGACCAATCGTAACCAAAGCCAAGCTGCTTGAGCTGACTTTTCATGTATTCAATATTTTCGTAGGTCCACTTGGCTGGAGCAGTATTGTGTTTAATTGCTGCATTTTCGGCAGGCAGACCAAAGGCATCCCAGCCCATAGGTTGCAGAACATTTTTACCCTGCATCCGCTGATAGCGGGAAATTACATCGGCAATGGTGTAGTTGCGCACATGTCCCATATGCAGTTTTCCGCTGGGTAGGGGAACATGGCCAGGCAGTAGTATTTTTCTTTGCTCGGGTCTTCTGTGACAACAAACGTCTGGTTATCTGCCCAAAATTCTTGAGCAGTGTATTCAACTTCTGCGGGATGGTATTGGTCTTTCATCAGTCTTCTTGATCAGGTTAGGGTGAGCTCTCAGGACTATGCCGTAAAGCAGATAACTAAAGCCGGACAATTATAGGCTAAAGGGTTCTTCAGACCCAGACAGATTTTCTGAGCAGGGCTATTAAAGTACAAAAAAAGGAAACTAACAAAATGGGTAATGAGCCGTATTGTCCAAATGGTGTGAGCCCATTTCGCGGTACCAGTGTTCCTTCAAGAATATCGTGCTTGTAGGGTGGAATGGTTGCTTTCACTTTACCGTCAGCGGTTATCAATGCACTGATGCCATCATTGGTGGCTCGAATTAATGGTTTGCCATTTTCGATGGCACGCATCCGGGCGATTTGAAAATGTTGTTTGGGGCCAATGGATTTCCCAAACCAGGTATCGTTGCTCAAAGTTAGTAATAGATTGGCGCTTGAAGCTGACTTTCTGACTAGCTCTGAATAGGCAATTTCGTAACAAATAGCTGCTCCGATAATAGCACCCTTGGTTGAGATGGGTTGTTGATTCTCTGGTCCCGCATTAAAGGCAGACATGGGGAGATCAAAAAAGGCAATGGTACCTCGAAGCCATTTTTCAAAAGGGACGTACTCGCCAAAAGGCACCAAATGTTGTTTATGATAGGTTCCTGATGCTTGACCTAAACCAACCACCGAATTGTAGTAGCTTGAAAAGAAACTGTTTGAGCTACCGTTGTTTTTATCGGCGCTATTTTCTGCTGTTGGTATCCCAGTAATCAAAGCCGTATGGGTATCGTTTAATTCAGAGATAATGGTGTCCAGGTATCCTGTTACTTCGTGGTAAAACCTGGGGATTGCTGACTCAGGCCAAACGACTAAATCATTTCTTAATAGCTTTTCGGTATCTGTTCGGTAACGCTCAACAATGGATGGTAGTTGATGGGGATCCCACTTTATAGAGAGAGATAAGGCAGGTTGTACCAGGCCGATTGAAAGTGGTTTGCCTGTGGGCGTTGTCCAGTTGATGGCTTGGAAATAGGCACCACCGAACCAAAATAGTAGTGCTAATGATAAGCCACCAGAAAGTACAATGGTTTTGTGCCTAATTTTAATTTCTTTGAATCTTGTTTCTTGTGTTGGTCTCACATATAAGTCTAGTAGTCTTATAGGTAGCCCTAACCTTGCAAATAAACCTAGCCTTATATATAGCCCTAGCAGCGCCCCACAAAAAGCAACAATCCAGCTTATACCCAATACACCCGCTACTGTTGCCCAACCAGAAAGCCAAGTATCTGTGTGAGCATAGCCTAAATAGAGCCAGGGAAAGCCGCTAAAGGCCCAGCCACGGAACCATTCGCCTATGACCCAAAGACTGGGGAAAACCAGCAACGTTGTTATACATAGATAGAGAAGGGACTTCGATGGCGATATATTTTCGGAAATTTTCAGGGCTTTTCCCAACAGGGCAAAGGGTGTTGCCAACAGTAGTGCCAGGAAAAAAATAAAAGGGGTGATAAGGAACAATGCCAAGGCAATGCTTGCGCCGCCGTGCTCGTGAATGCTCACAAATATCCATGATGCACCAAGAGCATAGACACCAATGCCATAACTGAAAGTTTGGAAGAATAGGCTCTTAAAGTGGTCTTTTGTTGTTGGTGAATCGCAGATAAGGAAGGAGAGCCCTGCGATTGATATTAGCTCTAGGGGCCACCAATGAAATGGAGCCATTGATAAAGGTAACAATGCTCCAAAGCATACTGATAGCAGGCATACTTTCAGGTCATATTTTGATACTTTTATGGAGGTCATGACCGGAAAGTTTCCTGGCTTATCAAAAGGGGGAAAACGTTATTTTTTGACTGAAAAATTGAAGTGGTCAAACGATCATTAGCAAATGTGCTTTTAGTTGGTTATCTGCATTTCAAGTAATTTCACTTGCCTGTTATCGCCTTCTGCAACTCTAAAAGAAAAGCCATTCACTTCTATAGTTTCATCCACTTTAGGCATTCTGCCAAAGGCTTGAATGACAATACCGCCAATGGTGTCAAATTCATCATCGCTGATACCGGCATCAAAATACTCATTAAAGTCTTCAATTGGTGTTAAGGCATTAATTAAATGACAGCCATTTTGTTGGGGGCGAATCATTGTGCCTTCTTGCTCTTCCTCATCGGTTTCATCTTCGATTTCGCCAACAATTTCCTCGAGGATATCTTCAATAGTAATAAGTCCTGCAATGCCACCATATTCATCTACAACAACAGCCATATGGTAGCGTTGCTCACGAAACTCCCTGAGTAATACATTAAGGCGTTTACTTTCAGGGACGACGGCCGCTGGTCGAACAACTTTATTTATATCAAAGTTTTCTTGGCCGTTAAGTAGTAGTGGTAAAAGCTCTTTGGCTAAAAGGATTCCGGTGATGTCATCTGCCGATTCGCCAATGATGGGAAAGCGGGAGTGGCTTGATTCGATGACGAGCTTAAGAATATCTTCGAGGCTGGAGTCCTGTTGAATGACGACCATTTGGGAACGGGGAATCATTATTTCCCGTACTTGTTTGTCTGATACATCCAGAGCGCCTTCTATGATATCCAAGGCATCCTGATCAATGATGTTATTCTCATGTGCTGATCGCAGTAATAGGGTGAACTCATCTTTTGACTGCGGTTCTGAAGAGAAGGCTGTCGCTATTTTTTCCAGCCAGGTTTTTTCTACAGAGCTATTTTTTTCAGGAGAGCTACTTTTTTCAAGGGCGCCGCTTTTCTCTAAAGTACGGTTTCGCTCTAAAGCTTTATCTTTCTCCAGAGGCTTGTTTAGGTCTTCATCGGTCATGGGGCGTCAATTGCTCAGGGTGATTGATCGTAAGGGGGGGGGAAGTTAAGGTCGGTGAGAATGTCAGTTTCTCGCTGTTCCATTAGCTCTGCTTCAGGGTCGTTTATATGGTCGTAGCCAATCAAGTGTAGACTACCGTGAACCAGCATTTGCGCCCAATGCGCTTCAAGGGATTTATTCTGCTCTTTGGCTTCACGTTCTACTATGGGTGCACAGACTACCAGATCTCCAAGCAGAGGCAATTGTAGAGGCTCTTCTTGCGGTGATTCTTGCAGTAGTTCTTGTGGCAATTCTGATAAGTCAGCGGGAAATGATAATACATTGGTTGCTCCGCCCTTGTTCCGATAGCGTTTATTTAATTCAGCACTTTCATCCTCGTTGACTACTCTAATGCAGACTTCAGCTTGGTCATATTCATCAGATAAGGCAGCGCTAATCCACTGTTGTACAGTGGATTCACTAGGAACATCTTTGCAAGAGGACGCGTTGTCCATGTAGAGGGCCAACTTCATTTGATAATTTGCTTCATTTAATGGCTAGGGTTATTAGTAGAGAGTTTCATTGAATAGAAAGTTTCATCGAGGTCTTTATCTGAAGATCAAAGCAATATTAACTTTTATTCATCATTATCGTTGTTTACAGGCTTACTCGCTTTGCCATTTTCACCATGTGATGTTTCGTGGGCGTCATAGGCATCCACAATAAGGGCGACGAGGGGGTGGCGAACTACATCTTTGGAGCCAAAGAATGAGAAGCTAATCCCTTCCACATCTTTTAATACATCACAAACATGGAGTAGCCCGGATTGGTCTCGACGTGGTAAATCTATTTGAGAGGTGTCTCCAGTGATGACAGCCGTAGAACTAAAGCCAACCCTGGTTAGAAACATTTTCATTTGTTCTTTGGTAGTGTTTTGGCTTTCATCGAGAATAATGTAAGAGTTATTGAGTGTTCGCCCACGCATATAGGCGAGGGGTGCCACTTCAATCACATTTCGGTCGATTAGTTTTGCTACCGTTTCTACGCCAAGCATTTCATAGAGAGCGTCATAAAGTGGGCGCAGATAGGGGTCTACCTTCTGGCTTAAATCACCAGGAAGGAAGCCTAGTTTCTCACCTGCTTCAACGGCTGGTCGGACTAATAAAATACGCTCTACTTCATCTCGTAGTAATGCTTCTACGGCACAGGCAACAGCTAGGTAGGTTTTTCCTGTACCTGCAGGTCCAACACCAAAGTTTATATCGTGAGTTTGAATAGAACGGACATAGCGTTGCTGGTTGCCACCTCGGGGTTTGATATTGCCTTTTTTGGTACGAATGACAGGAAAACTTTCTACATTCTCCGTATTGGATGTCGCTGTGGGCTGAGCATTAGGAGTGGTGTTAGTTTTATCCATAGAGGGTTCAAAGCTCACTTGTTGAATGGCTAGGTGGACTTGGTCTGGTGTCAAATCACCATTGATAGTGTTTTCTTGATAAAGGCTATTCAGTAATTTTTCTGCAGAACGGGTTTGTACGGCGTCTCCGTAGAGAGCAAAAATATTGCCGCGGTTCCGAATTTCAATATTCAGACGTTGTTCAATTTGTTGGAGGTGTTCGTCGAATTGACCGCAAAGGGTGGCTAGGCGCCTGGCATCACTGGGTTCAAGAGTAATCGTATGGGCTGTTAGTTGTTTATTCAAATTATCCAATAGGCCGACCTCTGCGGCGATTGTTGTTCCAACTCTGCTCTAGTTAATTTTAGTCTCAATGCTCTTAGCATATAGCCTTTGTACACGACTGAAAATACCTTTACGTGGGCTTTATATACTAAAATATAGCACTTTTGTTTCGTTTATATGATGAAAAGACCTTAATTTAACCTATTTTTGAAGCTGATTTCTTACCCTGATACTAAAATACCGCGTAGGGAATTGGGTAAAGCTTCGGTAATTTTGACCTGAGAGAAGCTTCCAATGAGATCATGGTTTGATGATGAAAAGTTAACCACTCGGTTATTTTCTGTACGCCCTTGTAGTTGCCCGGGGTCTTTTTTGGAGATACCTGTTACCAGTACAGTTTCAGTATTACCAACCATTCGGTGACTGATGGACATTGCATTTTGGTTAATTCTGTCTTGAAGAATTTGTAGTCGCTGTTTCTTTAATTGCTCGGGTGTGTCATCGGGCAAGTCTGCCGCAGGTGTGCCGGGGCGAGCGCTGTATATAAAGCTGAAGCTATGGTCAAATCCAATGTCATGGATCAGCTTCATGGTGCTTTCAAAATCTTTTTCGGTTTCACCAGGGAAGCCAATAATAAAGTCAGAAGAAAGGCTGATATCTGGGCGAATTTCACGTAGTTTGCGAATTTTGGATTTGTATTCCAGCGCTGTATGACCACGCTTCATGGCGGCCAGAATTCGATCCGACCCACTTTGTACCGGCAGGTGAAGATGGCTGACGAGTTCTGGAACCTCGGCATAGACTGCAATGAGGCTGTCAGAAAATTCGACCGGATGTGATGTGGTATAGCGAATACGGTCAATGCCATCAATTTTTGCCACGTACGTAATGAGCTCGGCTAGATCGCAAATATGCCCATCGGGCATTTCACCACGGTAAGCATTAACATTTTGTCCTAACAGATTAACTTCTCTCACACCTTGGCTTGCAAGGTGTGCTACCTCTGCAAGTACATCTGTAGTTGGGCGGCTGACTTCTTCTCCTCGGGTGTAAGGAACAACACAAAACGTACAGTATTTTGAACAGCCTTCCATAATTGAAACAAAGGCGGAAACGCCGTCAGCATCAGGTTGTGGCAAACGATCAAATTTTTCAATTTCTGGAAAACTGATGTCCACGATGGTTGTGCCATCTTGCTGCTTTTGTTCATTCATCATTTCTGGCAGGCGATGCAGAGTTTGCGGACCAAAGACCAGATCAACAAAAGGGGCGCGTTTGGCGATGGCATCTCCTTCTTGACTTGCAACACAGCCGCCAACACCGATCATCAAATCAGGGTTTTTATCCTTTAGGTGCTTCCAGCGCCCTAGTTGATGAAACACTTTCTCCTGCGCCTTTTCACGAATAGAACAGGTGTTAAGCAGCAGCACATCGGCTTCTTCAGGGTTTTCTGTAGTCACCATTTGGTGGCTATCGCCCAATAGGTCGCGCATTCGTGCCGAATCATATTCATTCATTTGGCAGCCATGGGTAACAATATGGAGCTTTTTGACGTTAGTGTTAGTCATTAGTTTTCAGGCGTTGCTTTTGAGCATAGTTTGCAAATAGTGAGCCGGAATAGTCTTTCTAAATAACTCACTGGTCTGGATGTAATGAATTTTAATACGCTGAACGTATTTTCAAGCGGCGCATTATACCGCTATGCAAGGGTAAATCACATATAGGGGCAAGGGTGCGCATAGGTTAGAGTCTGGTTAGAGGGGGGGTGGATATTAGTTGACAGCAAGCTCTATATCCCGATTTATGGTATGATTTTTATCTTGCTTATGTTGCTACTACGCAAGATTAACTGCTACGTACTACCAATTAATTTAGTGCTGCCAATTTACAGTTCGGATTATTCTTATGTCTTCAGATGCCATTTATAAAATTATTTTTTTAAATCAGGGAGAGGTGTACGAGATGTATGCTCGCCAGGTTTATCAAAGTGATCTCTGGGGATTTTTAGAAGTTGAAGAATTTGTTTTTGGTGAACGTAGTCAGATGATTGTTGATCCGGCTGAAGAAAAATTAAAAAATGAGTTTTCATCCATAAAGCGTAGCTTTGTACCTCTACACTCGATCATCAGGATTGATGAGGTAGAAAAGGAAGGTGCCTGCAAAATTACTGAAGTAAAAGGCGGCGGAAATGTTACTCATTTTCCTTTTCCAGGAGCTGCACCAAAGCCCAAGGGTGATTAGTAAATTTTTTAGCTGATTTACAGGTAGAATTTAAAAGGGTCGTATTAGCGACCCTTTTTTTGTACGTATTGAAAAGAGATAAACGCCTATTCAGCCAATTTTTGCTGAACAGAGGCAAGTTTTACAGAGTTGCAAAAAATAGCCATCGCAGCATTAATATCTTCTACGGAAGGAAATGATGGCGCCAGTCTGATGTTTTTGTCTTCTGGGTCCTTACCATAGGGGTAAGTTGCACCCGCAGGTGTTAATTTTACTCCGGCTTCAGCAGATAATCGGATAACTTCACTTGCTAACCCTGGTCGGGTATCAAAGGATATGAAGTAGCCTCCTTCAGGTGAATTCCATTCTGCCAAGTCCGATTCAAAAAAGTTTTCTTTCAGGTGTTCTAAAACACATGAAAACCTTGGTCGAAGTAACTCAGCATGCTTCTTCATATGGGATTTCAGGTCAGCTAAATTTTTTATTACTTTGAGGTGACGAAGTTGATTTACTTTGTCGGGCCCTATAGAAGCAATGCCTAGATGCTTTTTAAAAGTATTTATATTGGTCTCAGAGCTTGCCATAAATGCAACGCCAGCACCGGCAAAGGTGACTTTTGATGTAGACGTAAACTGAAGCACACTGCTTTCTGTACCATGCTTACGACAGTATTCCATGATATTTGGAAGCTCTGGTGCTGGCTCAGTAAGGTCATGCACAGCGTAAGCATTATCGTAAAAAACCCTAAAGTTAGGTGAGGCTATGTTGCCAAGTTTCGCTAAACGCTCAATTGTATCTTCGCTATATATACAGCCGGTAGGATTTGAATATTTGGGTACACACCAGATGCCTTTAATACTTGGCTCATTGGCTATTAATGATTCCACCTGATCCATATCAGGGCCATTATCATCCATGGCGACATTGATCATTTCGATGCCAAACTCTTCACAGATTGAAAAATGTCGATCATACCCGGGTACAGGGCAGAGAAACTTTACAGTGCCCTCATCCTTCCAGGCAGAGCTCTTACCACTAGAATCAAGACCGTTGGGGCCAAATTGCCATGCGAAAAAAATATTAAAATACATCAGGGTCAAGCTACTGTTGCCCCCGACTAAGACCTCTTTTGGGTTGACGCCCAATATTTCTGCAGCCAGTGCACGCATACCTTCAAGGCCTAAAAGTCCGCCATAATTTCGGGTATCAGTGCCGTCATCGGCAATATAGTTTCCGTCAAGAGCGCCATCAAGCATGTTGGCCAAGTCCAACTGGCTGGTAGAAGGCTTGCCTCGGGTTAGGTCGAGGTTGAGCCCGTTGGCTTTAAAAGCGTCATGTTGGATGGAAAGCTCTTGATGCCACTTTTGTAATTGCTCATGGGTTGCCTGATCGACGTACACTTGTTACTCCTAGTAAACAGGTTTGATACAGGATTTTACTCGTTAGTTGAGTTGGCACAATACCTAATTGGTGGGATTGTCAGGATAAATTACAGGGGGTTGATTTGATCCCATTTTTTGTGCAACTGAGTTGGTTTGTGCAGTTTTGGGATTCTTAGCCTTTTTTCCAAAATAACCACGATTTTTTTGGAAAGTCTTGTTTTTCTCCTCGCCGTCCCGGGTTTTGTCGGCGGTCTTTATTCTCTGACCCAAAGCGAACTTCAGAGCGACGATCTTTTCCTGAGCGGCGTTCCCAGTTTCTGGTTTCCGGGCCAGAATGAAGGTTTTCAGCTTCTGGTGTTGATGTGCTGTACAGGCTTTTGTTTGAGGGAGGAACTGCTTTAGTTTTTTCTTTGTGAGTATTTACGGGTCTAATTAGACTTTTTTTAGATTCTTTTACATCCGCTAGTGTTTCTACTGATGCAAGTTCGGGTTTTTCGTAAATATCATCTGCCTCAAAGTCGACATCAGAGGGAATATTTTTTGATGTTAATTGTTCATGCTGAATTTCTGTAAGAACAGCTTTAGCGTCATTAATACTCAACTGATGTAGTTCTTCTACGCAACCATGAAGGAATAAACGGCTGCAAATCATATTGATTCGGCGGGGAATGCCGTGGCTAATTTTATGTATGACGGGATACACAGCTTCACAGATAGCAGGATCATTATTCCAGCCAACTTGTTAGAGTCGGTGTTTAATGAATGCTTTAGTTTCTTCTTCCTTCAAAAATTGTATGGTTATCTTGTTGCTCCACCATAGTTCTTTTGGTGTGATGTGAGCTATTTTTTGAATTTTCCATCATTCTATACTCAATGTTTTTTCTAATATAAGTAATTAGTATAAATATAAGCAAAAAATGGGCCAATTAAAAAATTGTATATTTTTTTAATTGGTTGTGTAGACCTTTGTTTTGTTCGCATTATTCTGCAAGGCCAGTTTTTTATTCAGTGTAAAAAAATCTGACACAAAATATTCTAGTCCATTTTTGATCTAGTAGTATGCCATTGGCAGATCTACAACCTCCAAATATCAGCTTTTCCTTTAGTAAAGACATCGCGATCCAGCGTACACTTAACATCCATGATGACTGAGTTCCTTGCCATAATGCTTTCGATATCGCTAGGTTGAAGTTGTTTGTAATGATTGTGAGCGACAGCAAGAATAACAGCTGTCGCATCTTTTATATCATCCCATTGGGTTAATTCAACACCGTATTCTTCCATGGCTTCTTCAGCATCTGCCATAGGGTCGTGGACAATAACATTGCACTGGTATTCTTTAAGCTCGACAAGGATATCTTCTACTTTCGAATTCCTAAGGTCGGGGCAATTTTCTTTAAATGTCAGGCCAAGAATGACAACGTTAGCTCCAATGACCGCGTGGCCGCGTTTTACCAATTGTTTGATAGTTTGTTCAGCAATGTATTTGCCCATGCCGTCATTGGTTTGCCGTCCTGCCAAAATTACCTGGGGGTGATGACCTTCAGCTTCGGCTTTATAGGTTAGGTAGTAAGGGTCAACACCGATACAGTGGCCGCCTACTAGGCCTGGACGGAAAGGCAAGAAGTTCCATTTGGTGCCTGCTGTTTCCAGTACATCCAGTGTGTCGATATCCATTTTATGGAAAATGAGTGAAAGCTCATTCATTAAGGCAATATTTAAATCACGCTGGGTGTTTTCAATTACCTTTGCTGCTTCTGCTACTTTAATGCTGCTGGCACGGTATACGCCTGCAGAAATAATGCTTTCATATACATTGGCGACCTTTTCCAAGGTTTCTTCTGTATCACCAGAGACTACTTTGACGATAGTTTCCAGCCTGCGCTCTTTATCCCCTGGGTTAATGCGTTCAGGGGAATAGCCAATATAAAATCCTCCAGAGTTACTGCTATTGGTGCTTCCAGCCCATTTCATTCCTGAAATGGATTCCAGTATTGGGACACATACTTCTTCTGTGCAGCCGGGATAAACTGTGGATTCAAAGACAACGATGCTGCCAGGAGATAAGTTTGAAGCAATGGTTTTACAGGCCCCTTGTAGCGCTCTTAAGTCAGGCCTACGAGCGTTATCAATGAGTGTTGGAACGGCAACTACAATCACCTCAGCTTTTGCAAGGTCGCTGGGAATACTGGTGAATTCGAGCCCGGAAGAAGCTTTAAGGTCTTCAGGCTCGACTTCTCCGCTGGGATCAACTCCTCGGCGGTAGTCGGCTAATTTTTTTTCATCAAGGTCAAAGCCAATGGTGTTGCCTTTTTTCCCAAAAGCGACGGCTAGTGGCAGCCCTACATATCCTAAACCTACAACAGCAATAGTTTTCACGATCATCCCTTTGTTCATTTAATACATGTATTTATTGTTAGTCATTAAAGCCATTTTTTATAAACCATTCGGCGGTTTCTTTTAAGCCTTGTTGGGCGTTATGACTGGGGGAATAGCCAAGCAGGTTAGCAGCTTTAGAGATGTCCGCAAAAGAGTGTCGGACATCGCCGGTACGAAAATCCTGAT
Source organism: Porticoccus sp. (assembly GCA_023263825.1). Classification (GTDB taxonomy): domain Bacteria; phylum Pseudomonadota; class Gammaproteobacteria; order Pseudomonadales; family Porticoccaceae; genus Porticoccus. The sequence goes on along the minus strand of JALQUJ010000150.1, from coordinate 1,774 downwards.
AAACGGGCTTTGCCGCGGCAATATGGCTGTCGTGATCTGAAAGAATGGTGCGCATGGACTCATAGAGTTCGTTGAGTGTGGTGCGATCACCAAATGCAACGTTATAGACTTGATTCGGTGCTTCGGAATGATTACTTGTTGCAGCAAGAAGGTTAGCTTGGACAGTATTGTCTATGTAACAAAAATCACGAGAGGTTTCTCCATCACCATTGATATGGCAGGGGTTGCCTAGTAAAAGATTGTTGAGCCATTTGGGTATGACAGCAGCGTATGCGCCATTTGGGTCTTGCCTTGGGCCAAAGACATTAAAATATCGGAGCCCAATAGTTTCCATATTGTAGGTCTTGGCAAAAACATCGGCATACAGCTCGTTTACATATTTTGTTACAGCGTATGGTGATAACGGTTTGCCAATCTTGCCTTCTACTTTTGGCAAGCCTGGATGATCTCCGTAAGTCGATGAGGAGGCGGCATAAACAAATCGCTTAACGTTGTTATCACGTGTCGCAACGAGCATGTTTAAAAAGCCATTAATGTTGGAGTCGTTGGTGTTAATGGGGTCTTCAATGGATCTTGGTACACTGCCTAAGGCCGCTTGGTGCAGTATAAAATCAACATCTTTACAGGCTTTTTGGCAGCTTTCTAAATCTCGGATATCTGCTTCGTAAAAAGAAAAGTTTTGCCATTGGGCTCCTGATTTTTCTTTGACATCATCAAGATTTGATTGGTGTCCGGTAGAAAAGTTATCTATCCCTACTACTTTCTGGCCTAGGCCAAGCAAAGTTTCCAATAGGTTAGACCCTATAAAACCTGCAACACCTGTAATGAGCCAGGTTCTTGGCTTCTGAGCCAGGTTTTCTTTTATATTTTCGTATGAAGACAACAGAGTTTCCTTTTTGCTGTTTTAGTATGTGTTGTTTATTTGGTTGATAGCACCCAGCAATAGTAGAGTGATTGGTTGTAGGTTGTATGTGATGTACGCATCATTTTTTATGTTAGGTAGTTCTCGATGATAACAACAAGTGGTACAACAGTGTCCGTGCGGTAACTCTCGCCCACAATAGCTGGTGAGTATAGTGTTAATATTTGGGTCAATCTACATGGTGTGAATATGTTAGGTCGTCATCTGTAGGCAGTGGTCTGTTACTGTGAGCCTGTTTGGTGGAACAAAAGTGATGAGAGCAATATAAATGGATGTTCATGAAAGGTTAATTAAGGTGGGTTTTTCCCCATGAATATAGGTGGTGTTAGTTATCTTTTTGCCTTTGCTGCTTATTTGGTACTTGCCACGCTGTTGGTCTTTTCCTGGCGTGATCATGGATGCTCAGATGGGTTTTGTTAGGCCATAAAAATGGACAAATCACGACGCATTATTCATCGGTTGAAATCGGCGAATTGATTGAAGCGGTGGAGAAAGTGAGTTGGTCAGGCCAGTCAACACCGACCTTAACATTGATACGAAGTGAAAACTCCCGCAAATTCCCCGCAGTGGGGAGAAGAAAAAAGGCCTACACCGAATAATTCGACTGTAAGCCTTTGATATATGTGGTAGCTAGGGGCGGACTTGAACCGCCGACCCCAGCATTATGAAATTGACTTTTAAAAATTAACTTATTGTTTTTAGTGGTATTTATTGCGATCGCCCACAGCCGATTATCAGTACAAAGCACTACTTTGCGGGACTACCTCCCGCAAAATCCCCGCAGATTCTTTAATATTACCTAAAATATTCCTATCAGTTTGTTCAAAAATATATATTGTACAATAATAATGA
>JALQUJ010000109.1 GCA_023263825.1 Porticoccus sp. | reverse complement strand
GCCAACGTTAAAACCCATGTAGGGGTCGGCAACAGTATCTTCAACTTCACCTTGGGTTCCAGCGTAACCACGAACGTATACAATGGGGTAAAAATGATCACTGTTCATGACTAACTCCTTTTACTAGGTAGCATTCTTTCTTAGCTAACATCCTTTTTATAAATGTATTTATACCCTTGTGTATTTATTCATGTCTATATGTAATTTGAATTAAATTTGATAAAAAAAGCCCACTTAAACAAGTGGGCTTAGTAGATTTAATGGCAAGGACAATGATAACGGTAATTAAACATCTTTAACCCGAACCATTAATTTTCCTGTATTTTCACCGGTGTACAGTTTTTTCACTGTTTGTAATGCCGTTTCCAAACCATCGGATACATCCAGACGCGCTTTAAGTTTTCCTTCATCCATCCATTTCACCAGGTCTGCAGTTGCTTCTGGGTAACGGTCCATGTAATCCAAAATGATAAAGCCCTGGATTTTCAGGCGGTGCATGAGTATCAGATCATAGTTGTAGGGGCCCGGAACGGGTTCAGTCGAATTGTATTGAGAAATAAGACCACAGGTAGGAATTCTGCCATGAAGATTCATGAGTTTTATACAGTCGTCCAGGATTTTGCCACCGACATTATCAAAGTACACATCAATACCATTGGGGCACGCTCTGGCAAGGGCTTCAGCAACATTTTCTGTTTTATAGTTAATGGCTTCATCAAAACCAAGGTCATCTTTAATCCATTGGCATTTTTCATCACTGCCAGTTAAACCAACCACGTGGCAGCCTTTAATTTTGGCAATTTGACCTGCAATTGATCCAACGGCACCAGCTGCGGTAGAAATAACGACGGTTTCGCCCGCTTTTGGTTCTCCAATATCCAACAAGCAAAAATAGGCAGATGGTCCAACCAGTGCCATTGTGCCGAAAGCATCGATAACTGGAACACCACCGGTATCACCTAATAAACCAACGGTTTCGGGTGTGCCGATTTGATAATCAGCCCAGGTGCCGATACCACTGACAATATCGCCTTCTTTAAAGGCCGGAGTGTTACTTTTAATGACCGTACCGCAAACAATGCCTCTCATAGGGGCGCCTAGCTCAACGGGAGGCATATATTGTTCAATATCACTCATCCAGATCCGGTTGGTGGGATCTAGAGATAGATAATTCAGCTGAAATACGCATTCTCCTTCGCCGGGTTCTGGAATGGCTTCATTTTCAAGGCTGAGGACATCATCGGTTATATCACCTTCAGGACGTTTGCGCAGGCGCCATACGCGGTTACTCTCGGACATGTATTTCTCCTCATTTAGATAGTTAAGAGCGTTGTGTTAAATAACAATGAACATAAATAGACAAATAACAAACAATAGTAGGCCAATATAACGAGAACAGCCATTAATCTATTTGATAACAAATAGGTCGTATTTTACGTAGCCTTCTTCGCCAAATTGAATTTCAACCATTTTGCTAATGGTTTGAATCTCATTAAGCCATGCATATTTTTCAGAAGATGTTTGGAAAGTTGGTGCTGCTATGAAGTAGGGGATATCTTTGTCGGTAAGTAGTTCACCATTATTCAGCCGTTCGGCACTTTCCTCAGAGTTTTTAATGATGCCGTTGTAGGAAATAAAAATATGGGCACCATCATCAGTTTGAATGAGTCCGCGAACATCTAAGCGAAATGCGCCTGAAGGCATGACCCGTAGCCAGTCGGCGCCGGGAGAAACAAATTCCCCATTAATATTTTTCCCTTTGACCCAACCACCTGGTCGGACATTAACGATCATCATTCCATCATCAATGGCAATTGGGGGATCTAGTGGTGCCAGATAACTAAATAAATATTCAGTTGCAAGTTCTGTGGTTGGTCCAGACGAATTATTAGGTTCCATGGTTTACTCCCGGATAATGTTTAAACGTCTGTCCTTAGATATGATTGTCCGTAAGTTGTTTGTACAACTTTTAAGCAGTGATAGCCAGCTAGTGATAGTAGCTATGTCACAGGGGTTACAGCAAAAGACTTTTGTGACTGATTGGTTCTGGCTTAAAACCTGTTCATTACTTGTGATCGTCACTTTAAAAAATTATCCTAAAAATAAAAAGTGACCCTATAAGATTAGCGAATAAGCTTAATCCATTCCCCAGGTTTTGGTTCACCGACAGGGTAGTAGCCATTGATAATGCGCAACTCATCCTCGCCATATTTTCCTATTTTGAGATGCATGACTAATCTGGCAAAGCTGGTGTTTTTGGTTGCTTTAACATAGTGAATAGTTTTTGGGCTTTGAGTTGCTAGACTCCGTTTTGATATGGGTCGAAAACTTCTGATGATATTTAAGATGTCTTTATTGGCTTGTTTTTCATCTACACCTGAATCAATTTCACCTCTAAAGATATAGGCGCGACGTCCGTAATAAATCACAGCGATACGTTGATCCGCTCCATTTTTTTCTGGCACAAAACCAGTATGTCCCCTCAGTCTTGATTGAATAAAAGACTCTGCTTTTTTTATCAGGGGAATATTCAATTGTTTTTTAATAAATTGGTCTGGAGTATCCAGTGTTCTGGCCATAACCGTGACTTTCATTCGGACATTATTGTCGGCATTTTTTGCCACAACTAATGGGTTACTGTTGGTGTTAGTTGTGTGCGACCACTCTTTTGGAAAATAGACCTGAAATGCCAAATTGTCATTTTGGTAGGCATTTTCCGGTATTTTATTGGGCTTGTAGCTTTTACCCCAAAGCATACCTTCGGTGGCTACTCTAAAGGGGGTGATATTTTTTTCTGCATCAAGCTTTTTAGGCAGTTTCCCTGATTTACTGACAACTTCCCTTAACCGTTTGTCATTTCGTGGATGGGTTGAAAAAAGGCCATGATAGGTTTGTGCTTTTTTACCTGATTCCTGGGCACGCTTTTTCTCTAAACGTTCGTGATCTTTGAGTAAAGAAATCACTTCAATCATCGCTTGAGGGTCATAGCCTGACTGGAATAAATAGCGAGCACCAAGTTCATCGGCTTCGAGTTCCATTTCCCTACCATAGCCACTGACAAAAGAAGCTCCCCAGAGGGCGCTGGCTTCTCCTACATCTCTGCTGCGGGTCAAAACTGCCAGTATGCTTGATACGACAGTCGAGCCGATCTGGGCGCGCTTGCCGCGGCCGTGGTGGTTGGCAGTAACATGACCAACTTCATGGGCAAGAACAGCTGCTAATTGTGCTTCTGACTTTAGGTAGGTGATCAGCCCCCGGTTGATGTAGACATAGCCATCTTCTATGGCAAATGCATTGATATCTGGGCTATCGATAACCGTGAAGGTAAATGTTTCCTTGCTGTCAGTCTGATTGCTGGCAATACGTTGACCAACTTTTTTGACGTAATCAGCCAGTTTTCCTTCAACTATTGGCATATTACCGATGATTTCTTCGTGCATTTCATGGCCATTAGAAGGCTCTTTTTTTTCTGCAAAAGCGGGTGGATATACCAAAGATAACGAAAGGCCGAGAATTAAGGGCAATAGGGTAGAAGGTAGTGAACGATAGCTCACTGTGTTGCTAAGGTGCTTTATAGCTGTATTGATAAAGGTTTTCATCGTTAGGACTTGATCATGCCACGATGATCTAACATTCTTTCTGAATCACGTTTTGGTACTGATGCTGGTGTTGTCGATTCTGCCGGAGCTCCTTCCAGGAAAAACCCTTTAAGGCGATTGCCAATACCCTCACAGGCGTCACTTTGGACTTGTGCAATAAATGGAATGGGTGCACCTACTGCAAGCATATAAGACGAGCCTTTGGTTTCTACTTTTACCCGACCTTTTTCATCCAGTTGTTTTAAGTCCCATACAATGGCTTCGTAGATAGATGCTTTATCCCAACTGGCAAAGCCAAAACAACCACCACCGCCAGGACCAACTGCACAACTAAATGTACCGCTTTTGTCGGTGGTTTCAGTGTTGCCATCAACCCAGACCATGTAGCGGATACCCAAGGATTTAATACGTTCAGCAATCATTGGGTCTTCAAGCATGCGGCTCATGCGTTTAAGTTTTAGAGGCGCTACTCGAGGCTCAAACCAGGGGTAAAAACTATCGAGAAACTCCTGTTCTGGCATAACGTTTAATTGTCCACCATTAGCCAGTCGGCCACCGATACAGTTGATGAAATCGGGCTCTGTTTCGTACTCCCCCGCGTGCCGTCTTCCCATAATTACCACTTGTTCTCCCTGATGGAGGTCCAGGTGAGTATCGGTGACTTTGTATTCATCAATAATGGTAGAAGTTGAACAGCCTGTTAGAAAAACAGCTGCTAGGCAGGTGATAGGGAAGAGTATTGGAAAGAGTGTTCGAGTAAATATCTGAGAGCAGTAGAAGCCTTTCATGACGGGTCACCATTTTGTGCCATGACCTTATTTTTTTGTTGCTGCTCTTTTTGTTGATGTTCTATCCAGTCGCGAATCTCAGGGATATGTTTAAAACCAACAATTAACCTAACGCCTGCGTCCCGTAGGGCAGAGGTTGTAGCCTGATTCAGAGCCGCTTCTTCTGACTTTAAAAAGCGAGTTTGTGTTTTCCCATAGGCACTCATAAGCCAATCAGCGATAGGTTCTCCGTCACCATTAAAAACTTGCACGTTATATTTAATCCAGACTTCAAAGACATTGAGCCGAGTTTCAAAGGGCATTGCGAGCTGTACTTCTTCCACACTGGGCACAATCATTAAGTCTATAGGGTTAGGAGTAGTTGCAGTTTGTTTTGTCACTGTCTGTAATCGGGATTTATTGGCAAAAATATCGGTAAATACGCGATCAAAAAGCTTAGATTGGGATTGCCCCAATGCCATGGTGACATCTTGTTCTTCTTCACTTTTAAAGGTGTATTGAGTGAATGAATTATTCAGAACTAAACCCACGTGATAGGGCAGTGGTTTGGTGAGAGCTGATGGATAGTCACCTGAAACGACAACATTAGTAGAACAGGCCGCAAGCAATAAGGGCACGAGTGCCACGATTATTCGGACTGTGATAAAACAAGTTTTCTTCATTTGTATTATGTACTTGTCAGTTGTGTAAATGGTTTCACTCAAACCTTCTTATTTGAGCCTGGGCTCTCTTATTTAAGTCTAGAGAGTCCAACAAAGGTTCCATTATTTCGGTAGCTTAATTCACGCATTAACGCGGCAAATCGTGTCGCCGTTTGAAGGTTGCCACCTTGAACCTGAAAATGCACGGGGAAACCAATGGTGTGAATGCGAACCAGACGGTTTTCTCCACGTTTACGGTTGATCTTATCTACAGTGCTTAATACCTGGCTAATGGAATTTCCAGTAAAATCATCACCGAATACGTACAGGCTAATTTTTTTATCCGAAGCGTAAAAGCGCCGAATTGCTCGTTCCACACCTTCTACCGGACTGGAATTACTAAACGGTGTCCAGTTTGCTAAACGATTTAAAATAGCCCGGCGTCGGGCAGGGGTATCTGGAATCCATTTGCCCCGATAGCTGGAGAACATGTAATCCCCCATATCATTCATTACTTGAATCCCTTTTACCTTGGGATAAATGTTCAAAATATTGATCATTTCCTGCTGCACTCGGGACCAGGCAAAATTGTACATACTGCCAGAGGTGTCAATGATAAAGACAATGTATTCACTGTCGACAGGGATACCACCGACCAGCTGATTATCATTCCTATTTTGGGTGGCCAAAAGTCGTTCCATTTCCTCGGTGAGAACTTGTAGTGCCAGGGTAAGTTTATCTTTTTCAGTGGTATCTACTTGAGCCACGGCATCTCTCTGGCGTTTTACACTGGCCAGTTCTTCCTGCAGTTTTGCAATCCGTAGGCGAATATCAGAGAGTTGCTCCTCCCGAGATTTAAGATTACGGTTGAGAATCGTTGTTTCGCCACGTATTTGAAATAGCTGTTGTTGTAGTTTGGCAACACTGCTTTCGAGGGGCTGTTCAACCTTTTCAAAGGCGGTAGATTCGACAGTTTTAGCTATAAGTAATAACAATACAATGGCGCCAAAGCCACAACTGATGACATCAAGAAATGAAATGCTAATTTCTGCGGTATAGCGGCGCTCTCTGCGCTTTTTTTGATTCATAGCTTAAGTTATGGCCAATCTTTCGATGGGCTCATAAACGATCCATTAGTTGATAACGCAAGTTGCCAAAAGCTGGATGCAGCAACGGGATCACCTTCCATGGGAAATAATAAAATATTGACCGGAATTCGGCGTGGCAATAATGTGACTACTGCGTCTTGGTAGTGTTGCACGCGTTCGCGACTGGAAACGGTACTGCCACTGGGTGATTTTCGTCCTTGTGTCGGTAACCCATCTGTAATCAGGAATAAATTATCCGGTGCACTATCAAATTTGTTTATAGCGTCAAATGCATTGATGAGGCTTGTACCGTTTTTAGGAGCAGTACGACTAAGAGCAGTGATGGCATCGTCCAGGCCG
>JALQUJ010000095.1 GCA_023263825.1 Porticoccus sp. | reverse complement strand
AGATCTCTTCAAATGAAGTTGTGTGTCCTCTCTGGGCCCTCTCTGAAGAAGCAGGCAGAACGGTGACTCTTTCTTGAAATGTACAATGGTCTCAAAGACTGCACAAGATAGGCCTCCAAAAGGCAGCCAGCACTGCCATCCATAATAGGCACTTCAGGTGCAGTCACATCAATGATGGCATTGTCTATTCCCAGACCTGCCATAGCCGACAGCAAGTGCTCAACCGTAGAAACCCGAACATCACCATTCATTAATGTTGTAGATAGAGTAGTCTCTCCGACATTCTCTGCTTTCGCATGAATCTCAACGACAGGATCGAGATCTGTACGACGGAAAATGATGCCTGTATTGACAGGGGCCGGATGCAATGTCAGGTACACTTTTTCACCAGTGTGTAAACCCACACCAGTAGCGCGAATCATATTATTTAATGTGCGCTGTCTAATCATTATTTAGGTCGCCCAATCTTAAGTCACCCATATATTTGTGAAGGTTGCGTTTGTTTGGGGCGAGCTTCTATTAAAAGCTACAGCCACACTACTTCCATCAAACATAAAACTAGGCCGCAATACTAGCAGAACTGCATCCTTAGCTCCAACTCAAGCAATGATCATGGACCGCTGGCGATATAGAGGGGTAGTGCCAGACGGCCCCATGAAACGGGGTACTTTATTATCAGTACCCTTTTCTACCTTAAGGTATCTCTCTATAGGGCACCTTAATTAACCTATAGGACACCGTAATAAAGAGCAAACCTAGTCTGCTTGTCGACGTAAAAATGCGGGAATATCCAAATAGTCCATATCCGGATCAGTCCTGGCATCAAGCTTACGTGCAACAGCCTCGTTTCCCCGTGGCTCACGACGAATAATCGTTGGTTTTTCCAACGCATCGTAATCCATCTCACCACTGCTCTTCATCGCATTTACTTCGGCAACAGGGGTATTGTCCACGACTTTTGTTGGCTGCTTCCGTTCAACAGGCTGGCCAAGTCCAGTCGCAACAACAGTTACACGAAGTCTATCGGCCATATCCGGATCAATCACAGTACCAACAACAACGGTCGCATTATCCGAGGCAAAAGCTTCAACCGTGTCACCCACATCGGAGAACTCACCCAAAGACAAATCTGGACCAGCAGTAATATTAACCAAAATACCACGGGCACCCTGCAGATTAATATCTTCCAACAGTGGACTATGGATAGCCGTTTCAGCAGCTTCGCGGGCTCTCTCTTCACCTACCGCCTCACCCGTACCCATCATAGCCTGACCCATTTCTGACATCACCGTACGGACATCGGCAAAATCCACGTTGATCATTCCTGGACGAATAATTAGATCAGCAATCCCCTGAACAGCGCCCAGCAAAACATCGTTAGCCGCCTTAAATGCTTCTAGCAAACTGGTTGTCTTGCCTAGCACTTGTAACAGTTTTTCATTGGGGACTGTAATCAAAGAATCCACTTTATCTTTAAGCTCTTTCAGTCCCTCTTCAGCAACAGCCATGCGCTTACGCCCTTCAAAAATAAAGGGGCGAGTCACAACAGCAACAGTCAGAATGCCTAGCTCTTTAGCTACATCAGCAACAATAGGTGCTGCACCGGTTCCGGTTCCACCACCCATACCTGCAGTAATGAAGACCATGTCAGACCCCTGGAGCACATCGGCAATGCGATCACGGTCCTCCATGGCAGCCTGGCGGCCCACATCAGGATTAGCTCCCGCACCCAACCCTTTAGTCAGGCCATTACCCAACTGTAGGATGGTTGCATCGCCGATATCCTTCAGTGCCTGGGCATCCGTATTGGCGCAGATAAATTCTACCCCATCAACGCTGCTCTCCATCATATGGCGAAGTGCATTACCACCACCACCACCAACACCGATTACCTTAATTTCCGCGCTATCCGGCACGTTCTCTACGATTTGAAACATAACGATTACCCCTCGTTTACCCTGCCTAAAGTTAAAACAAAAATTTATAAATTACCCTGAAACCAGCCTTTAACCCGGCTCATAAATCCTTCACCGCTGCTCTCTCTGCGTTTGGATGGCGCAGAACCTTCAGCCTGTTGTTGCATGCCATAAAGAAGCAAACCAACACCTGTTGAATAAATTGGGTTATCAACGATATCGGTCAAGCCTTTGATGTTATGGGGGACGCCTAATCTGACGGGCATATGGAAAATCTCTTCCGCCAGCTCAATAACACCTTCCATTTTGGCCGTGCCACCCGTCAGTACCATTCCCGCAGCTACCAGGTCCTCGAAACCACTTCGACGTAATTCGGCTTGCACCAAAGTAAATAATTCGTCATATCGTGGTTCAATAACTTCGGCCAATGCCTGTCGTGACAAATCACGATGCGGGCGATCTCCGACACTTGGAACCTTGATGGTTTCTTCAGGACCTGCCAATTTCGCCAGCGCGCAGGCATATTTGATTTTTAGCTCTTCGGCGTGGGCCGTCGGTGTTCTCAAAGCATGGGCAATATCATTAGTGACCTGGTCCCCCGCAATTGGAATGACGCCAGTGTGTCGAATAGCACCATCGGTGAAAATGGCAATATCCGTAGTACCACCACCGATATCTACCAAGCACACACCCAATTGCTTCTCGTCTTCTGTTAGCACGGCATAGCTGGAGGCCAACTGCTCTAAAATAATATCGTCTACTTCAAGACCACATCGACGGATACATTTTTTAATGTTTTGAGCTGCATTGGCAGCACAGGTCACCAAATGTACTTTCGACTCAAGACGAACACCGGACATACCCAGCGGCTCTCTCACCCCTTCCTGGTTATCGATAATGAATTCCTGGGGCAGTACATGGAGTATTTCCTGATCAGCAGGAATCGCCACGGCCCTGGCAGCATCGATAACCCGTTCAATATCCAGAGGTAGCACTTCACGATCTCGAATAGCGACGATCCCGTGGGAATTCAAGCTGCGTATATGACTGCCAGCAATACCAGCAAAGACTGAATGTATATGACAGCCGGCCATTAATTCTGCTTCTTCAATGGCACGCTGAATTGAATGAACAGTGGATTCAATATTGACCACAACACCTTTTTTCAAACCGGAAGAAGGGTGCAACCCAGTACCCACGATTTCGAGAGTCCCATCAGAGCCTGTCTGACCGACAATGGAAACCACCTTAGAGGTCCCAATATCCAGCCCGACAATCAATTGTTCTTCACTTGAGTTCGCCATTTTTCGACCTCACACCTTCCCCGATAAATTGGATACTTTAGTTTTTAATGCTTGTAACGATTGCTCTTCTTTATTTTTTTCGTCTATAGACTGCTTATCCCACTGCACAGCAATACCGTTGTCATAACGTATGTCTACACTGACAATTTGCTCCGCTTTTCCTTTTAAAGTGGATGTCCATACCACTAAAAAACGACGCATTTTTTCCATCACTTGATCACGCCCAATAATCAGCGCCAACCCGTTGACCAAACTCAACTGCCAAGCACCTCGCTCGTCACGCTTTAGGCTCGCTATCTTTAAACTTGATGGTTGTAGCAATTGAGCGATCTCACGATACGCTTTCATCAATGAACGTTCAGTATTCACGCCACCCTGTAATAAAGGTAAATGGGCCAAAATGCTGTTATCCGGTATTTCCAACATCTCTCCACGGCTATTTAAAAAACCCGTCTTGCCCCAACGAGCAATAGGTACTTCTTCTTTCACTGTAATAACCAAACCACCTGGCCATTGACGACTAACGGTTGCCTGCTCTATCCAGGGGTGCAACTCCAGCTGTCCTCGAATACCACCAAGATTCAAACTTAGAATCCCGCCATCAACTAAAGGCTCTACTCGGCGCTGAACCTCACCTTGGTCCACATAGCTAAATTGCCCTTTAACGGAGATAACCCCAATAGGAACATCCAGCTTATGAAATACTTTTTCACCACCCCATATCACGCCAGTGATCAAAGCCACAACGAACAACAGCGACAAACTGCGAGACAACCAGCTCAGCTTTTCCTTCCAGGACGAAGACTCACCCTGACCAGCTACTCCTGCTTTTAAACGATTTATCGCCATCGCCTCAAACGCTCGCTCTAGTGTTTAACGACGATTTATGCATCGCTGATTGTTCTCTTAAAAAAGTGGTATCTAATATTTTTAATACCAATGCATCAAAACTGTATCCGGCGGCAGCAGCTGCCAATGGCACCAAACTGTGATCGGTCATACCCGGCACGGTATTCACCTCCAACACAAAAAATTCGCCTGCTGCATTGGTCATCACATCAACTCGGCCCCAGCCGCTACAACCCAAACTCTCGAAGGCTTTTCTTGCCAATGCACGAAGGGCTTCTTCCTTCTCAACCGGCAAACCACAGGGACACAAATAGCGTGTGTCATCAGCCAAATACTTCGCGTCGTAATCATAAAAAGCATGATCTGTCTCAAGCTTAATTGCCGGCAACACCTCACCACCTAACATGGCAACGGTATACTCAGCACCAGTAATCCACTGTTCTGCAATCACACTGCTATCTAGTTGCGCGGCTGCTTTCCAGGCTTTCTCCAAGGCTTCCGGTGTATCTGCTCTTGTCATTCCCAGGCTTGAACCCTCATGGGAAGGCTTCACCATCACCACGCCACCCAAGTCGCTTAATGTTTGCTGCCAATCAGTATTCTCATTAAGTGCGGCAAACTTGGCAGTGGGTACACCAACACCTTGCCAAAATTGTTTGCTGTGTAACTTGTCCATGGCCAATGCAGATGCAAATACACCGCTTCCGGTATAGGGCAAACCATAAAACTGTAATGCCCCTTGCAAGCTGCCATCTTCACCACCCGGCCCATGCAACATAATGAGCGCGCGATCTAATTGGTGTTCAGGCAGCCTCTGCAACAAATCATTACTGACATCAATAGGCACAACATCTACACCACTACGCCGCAGTGACTTAATCACTGAATTGCCTGACAGCAACGAAATATCCCGCTCGGCAGAAGCGCCACCATAGAGCACGCCAACCCGGCCATATTTCTGTTGCATTGATGTATTTACTGTTTCCGTCATGCTCTCTGGCCTTACTCTACCCACCTGTTACACAAGCTTCCTATCCGCCAAAATTTTCACCAACTTGCCAACACTGCCCGCTCCCTGAGTGATCACCATGTCGCCACCCTGAACAACGTCTTTGAGCACATCACCTACTTCTTCAATATCTTGCACATAAATTGGATCAACCAGTCCACGCTGACGAATACTGCGACACAGGGCTCTGCTATCCGCACCAGGAATTTCTTCCTCACCCGCGGAATAAACCTCTAACAGCAACAGCACATCACAGCTCGACAGTACTTGCACAAAGTCTTCGTAAAGATCGCGGGTTCGGGTATATCGATGGGGCTGAAACACCATAACCAAACGCTTCTTTGGCCACCCTTCTCTCACTGCTTTAATCGTGGCTGCGACTTCCCTTGGGTGATGACCGTAATCATCCACCAACATGGCATCACCATTACCAACAGGGTATTCACCATAAATCTCAAAGCGGCGCCCAACGCCTTGAAACTCAACCAAGCCATTCTGGATTGCCTTATCCGACATACCTTCATCAGTGGCAACAGCAATGGCTGCTGTTGCATTTAATACGTTGTGAACACCTGGAATATTCATCTCAATATCCAGGGGTTTAGAATGATCAGGGCGATGTACTTGAAACTGACTATGGCGCTGCTCCATGGACACATTTTCAATTCGGTAATCTGCATCATCAGCAAAACCATAGGTCAGCACTGGGCGGGAAACCTCGGGCAGAATACCCCTTACCACCGGGTCATCAATGCAAAGCACGGCAAGACCGTAGAAAGGCAGATTGTGAAGAAACTCAACAAAGGTTTGCTTCAACTTATTAAAGTCAAAGCCGTAGGTTTCCATATGGTCTGCATCAATATTTGTAATGACTGCCACCATGGGTTGCAGGTGCAAAAAAGAAGCATCACTTTCATCGGCTTCTGCCACCAAGTAACGACTCTCACCCAAACGAGCATTCGTATTGGCACCCTTCACCAAACCACCAATCACAAAGGTAGGATCCTTTCCTTCAGCGGCCAATATAGATGCCAATAAGCTGGTCGTTGTGGTTTTACCGTGGGTACCGGCTACGGCCACACCATGCCTATAGCGCATTAATTCGGCCAACATCTCTGCCCGACGCACAACAGGGATTCGTTGCTCCCTCGCACTGACAATTTCAGGGTTATCCATGGTGACTGCTGAAGACTTCACCACCACATCGACGTCATTTACATTCTCAGGTACATGACCCCTTTGGATGGTTGCCCCTAATTTTTCTAAACGGCGGGTATTATTGTTAACCCCTAAATCAGAGCCGGATATTTCATAGCCCTGGTTCAGCAGCACTTCTGCAATACCACACATACCGCTGCCGCCAATACCAATAAAGTGAATACGGCGAATTCGGCGCATTTCAGGAACTTGATAAATACCTTCACTGCCCACGGCATAACTCCATACAAATATCGGCTACCGATTCAGCCACGCCACTTTTTGCCATTGCCCGAGCATTAACTGCCATTGCTTGCAGCTTGATTCGATCTGTTGACCATTCTGTTATCTGTGTCGCCAGTTTTTCTGGCGTTAAATCTGATTGCTGCATCAACAAGGCTGCCTTTTGCTCAACTAGCCATTCTCCATTCTTTGTCTGGTGGTCATCGATGGCATAGGGGTAAGGAATTAACAATGCTCCGACACCTGCTGCCGTCAGTTCTGCAACGGTTAAAGCCCCCGCTCTACAGATCACCACATCAGCCCAATCGTAGGCTTCAGCCATATCTGTAATAAATGGCTCAATTCTGGCTTTCACTCCTACCACTTCATAAGCGCTTTTGGTATCAGCTTCATGTGCGCGGCCACATTGGTGACGGACTTCTGGAGCCACCTCACCTGCCAACAAAGCCAATGCCTTCGGCACCTGTTGATTAATTGCCGTAGCCCCAAGGCTACCCCCCAAGACCAACAGCCTTAGGGGTCGCTCAACTGTCATTTCATGTTCTTTTTGCAACGGCAAAGCTTCAATATCTTTGCGTACAGGGTTGCCCACCCATTCACCACGGGGCAATGCACCCGGGAATGCTTCTAATACTCTGCTCGCAATTTTTGCCAACAATGAATTGGTTGTGCCGGCAATAGCATTTTGCTCATGAATAACCAACGGTAACCCCAACAAACGTGCCGCCACCCCTCCTGGCCCGGAAGCAAAACCACCCAAGCCCAAAACAACTTCTGGCTTCTGATTGCGGATCACCCCGATGGATTGCCACAATGATTTCATCAACACAAAAGGTGCCTTTAATAACTTCATTGCGCCCCGGCCACGCACCCCTTCCACATCAATAAAATCAATAGGAAAACCATGCTCAGGGACAAGCTCAGCCTCAATGCCACGACGGGTTCCCAACCAGGTAACGGCAACATTGCGGTCACGCAACACTTCTGCCACTGCCAATGCAGGGAATACGTGCCCGCCAGTTCCACCAGCCATCACCATCACTTTGCTACATCTCCGCTCTGTCACGTCTCACCTGCTTGGCCACTGCGGGAGCATTGTCCATTTCCCGACTGATCCTCAACACCAAGGCAATCATGGCGCTACAAACCAATAGACTGCTGCCACCATAGCTAATAAAAGGCAGGGTCAATCCTTTGGTAGGTAACAGGCCAGAGGTCACACCAATATTGATAAAGGTCTGCCCAGCCACCATCATGGCAATACCAAAACAGCTATAGGCCGCAAACCAGTCCTGTCGGCGCAACGCCTTACGGGCAACATGCAATACCCGCGAAGCCAATAAAACATAAAGACCCACGACAGCGGCCACACCGACCAACCCAAACTCTTCCGCATAAATTGCAAAGACAAAGTCGGTATGAGCCTCCGGCAAATAGAATAATTTTTGGACGCTATTACCTAACCCAACACCCAACCATTCACCTCGGCCAAATGCGATTAAGGATTGGGTCAACTGATACCCGGCATTGTATTGATCAGCCCAGGGATCCAGGAATGTCACCAAACGCTGAACCCGATAAGGTGACATCAGCGCAATGCCTACTAATCCCGACACACCCAGCACAAGCAAGGCACTGAACTGCCAAAGCCTGACGCCTGCAATAAACAACATACCCAACACAGTGCCACTCATCACAACAGCGGAACCAAAATCCGGTTCCAGCAACAATAAGAAAACAATCAATGCCAACACTGCCACAGGCTTAACAAACCCCTGCCACTGCATCCGAAGTTGCCTTTGATGACGCTCCAAGTAACCCGCCATAAATAGAATGACGACAAACTTGGCCAATTCAGACACCTGCAAATTAATAGGGCCCATTGGGATCCAACGTTGACTGCCATTTACCTTCCTGCCAATACCCGGAATTAATACGGCTACCAGCATCAGCAAAGTGATAAACAACAGAGGCACGCCATAGCGGTACCAAATACGAGAGGGAACAGCGAGAAAGACAACAGCAACAAACAGCCCCGCTGCCAAAAACATCAGATGCCTTTTCAGATAATAGAAGGCGTCACCATAACTATGGTCAGCAAAGCTAATAGATGCCGAACAAATCATCACCAAGCCAATGGTGGCAATGGCTAATGTTGCAAGCAATAACGTGCGATCCAGCTCACCAAAAAACTGTGGTGCTGACGGCATAGCGAAGAAAGGCATCGTTATCATTGCAACGCCCTCACTGCATTTACAAATTGCTCACCACGCTCAGCAAACCCCGAAAACATATCAAAACTTGCACAGGCTGGAGACAACAAGACAATATCGCCGAGCTGTGCAATCTCATGGCTTAATTTAACGGCCTCAGTTAAATCCCCTGCATAGACTGTATCGACGGAGCCCTTAACGATCTCTACTGCTTCACCAATAATTTTTGCATCTTCACCCAATAAAATGAGGCTCTTAACAGAACCAATTAAAGCTTGAGCCAGCGGTGAAAAATCTTGCCCCTTGGCCTGCCCTCCGGCAATCAAGATCAGCTTACTTTCAGTTTTGTTGTCATTACCTGACAAGCTCTTTCCACCTGACAGCCCCTGCTCTCCAGACAATCCCTGTATAGCAGCCAACGTCGCTCCGACATTGGTGGCTTTTGAATCATTGATATAGGTAGCGCCATTCAGTTCTGTAACCGTTTGACAACGGTGAGGCAGCCCGCGAAATTCGCGAAGCACGCTTAACATAGCATCCATGGGCAGTCCCACGGCGGAACCAATGGCGAGAGCAGCCAATGCATTACTGGTGTTATGACGACCTTTTATCCCTAAATCAGATTCGGGCATTAATCGATCAAACTGGTAGGCCAACCAAGACTCACCATCCTGCTCAACCAAACCAAAGCCCCCAAAATCAGGGCGATCGACACCAAAGCTCCACTGTTTAACCTTTTCACTGACTAATGGCACACTAAGCTTGTCTGCACGATTGACCACAATCTGGCGCGCACCACCAAAAATTCGGTGTTTCGCTTGATGATAATCCAGCAGGCTCTGGTAACGATCCATATGATCAGGGCTTACATTCAATACCGTTGCGACTTCAGCATTCAAACTATAAACGGATTCAAGCTGAAAACTTGAAAGCTCAAGCACATAAAGGTCCCATTGCTCGTCCAGCAACTCAAGGGCAGGTGTACCTAAATTACCGCCAACGCCTACTTTTTTTCCAGCCGCAGCACACATTTCACCCACCAAGGTGGTGGCAGTGCTTTTACCATTTGAGCCCGTAATCGCAATAATCGGCGCATTCGCCGAACGAGCAAACAATTCGATATCACCTATCACCGGAATATCTAAATTGATTGCTGCCTGCACCGCGGGTATTTGTCGAGACAGTCCTGGACTGAGAATAATTTCATCCGCCCCATCAAAACTATCTATCTCAAATTCACCCAATGCCACTGGCACATCGGGCATTTCATTTTTTAGCTGTGCTAGGCAAGGCGGTTGCTGGCGAGTATCTAGCATCACGAAACGCTCACCCAGTTGTGACAAATGACGTGCCACAGACAAACCTGTGGCGCCGATACCGACCACCATCTTAAGTTTGCTACTGGCTATCAATTGACTCATTGTCTTTGTCACATCCAATGCTCTTCTATTTTTCTCAGCCTATTTATCCCAACTACTTCTTGCCTTAACTACTCTCTATCTCAACTTAAGTGTCGCTAAACCAAACAACACCAGGATCACGGTAATAATCCAAAACCGAACAATGACACGGGGCTCAGGCCAACCCTTTAACTCAAAATGGTGGTGAATCGGCGCCATGCGGAAAATTCTGCGGCCGGTTAACTTAAATGAAGTCACCTGCATAATGACCGAAACTGTTTCCAGCACGAACACGCCACTCATAATGAAAAAGACAATTTCGTGGCGAACAATGACCGCAACAACACCCAATGCTGCACCCAACGCCAATGCACCTACATCACCCATAAAAACCTGGGCGGGATAGGTGTTAAACCATAAAAACCCTAAACCAGCTCCAGCTAGCGCCGCACAAAATACGCCAAGCTCACCGGCACCATGGACATAGGGAATATGTAAATAATCCGCAAATTGAACATTACCTGCCAAGTAGGCAATCAACCCCAATGCGCCTCCCACTAATACCGTAGGCATAATGGCCAGCCCATCGAGGCCATCAGTCAGATTGACCGCATTACTACTACCGACAATGACGAAATAGGTCAGGAGAATATAAAAAGCACCTAAAGGTAGCGCTACTTCCTTAAAGAAAGGAACAATCAATTCATTCTCTGCACCTGTACAACCTGCCATATAAAGGAAAATTGCAGCACCCAAACCACCTACGGACTGCCAAAAATATTTCCACCTTGCAGGTAAACCTCGGGAATTTTTTTCCACGACCTTACGGTAATCATCCACCCAGCCAACGGCACCAAATACAAAGGTAACCAGTAACACAACCCAAACATAATGGTTGGACAAATCAGACCAAAGCAGTGTGCTGACAAAAATAGAGAGGAGAATCAATGCGCCACCCATCGTTGGCGTACCTGTTTTACTCAAATGGCTTTCTGGACCATCAGTACGAATAGATTGACCAATTTGTAGGTAATTGAGCTTACTGATCATCTTTGGCCCAAACACCAAAGAAATACCGAGAGATGTAAGCACGCCTAAAATTGCCCTGAAGGTCAAATACTTCACCACACCGAATACGGTGAAATACTGAGCCAGAAAATCTGCTAACCAAAGTAGCATTTTATTGTTCTCCCGATTCTTTAATCAGCCGTGCTATTTGTTCCATCGCCATAAAGCGAGATCCTTTTACCAACACCACAACATTTTTTTCTAGCAGGGATTCCAAGCCACTTTCTGCAAGGTATTCCACCAGCAGCTCTTTACCTTCAAAGTGCTGCCCATTTGCACCAAACTCTCGGACAGCATTGATACAAAGGGGACCTACTGCGAGCAATGTATCTACACCTTTTTCAGCAGCATACCGGCCTACTTCTCCATGCATGCTTGCCTCGTCATCACCCAACTCACCCATATCACCCAAAATGAGCACATGGCGCCCACGAATATCCACCAAAACATCAATAGCTGCTTTCACAGACCCAGGGTTGGCGTTATAAGTGTCATCGATAACCATAGAGCCGCTTTTCAACTGCTCAATATTCAACCGTCCAGATACCTGTTGCAGCGTGTTTAAACCAGAAGAAATCAGACCTAATTCAACACCAGCCGCATGGGAGCAAGCAGCAGCAGCCAAAGCATTGGCAACATTGTGCCGACCAGCCAAAGGTAATTTAATAGAAGCTTCACCCGCCGGAGTCACCAGCACAAAAGCGCAACAACCACGATCGTCAACAACGATATCTTTGGCAGTAAAATCTGCCCGAGAGCTCGCCATAGAAAATGTCAGCACCCTGGCTTTTGTTGACGCCAACCACTGATCGACATAGGGCTCATCTAGGTTGATGACTGCGGTACCCTCAGCTGAAACGCCCTGATAAATCTCACCCTTGGCACGTGCAATATTTTCTACACTGCCGAATCCCTCAACATGAGCAGGCAACACATTGTTTACCAACACCACATCCGGACAGGCTAATTCACAGAGATAGCTAATTTCACCCAAAGCACTTGCACCCATTTCAATCACTGCAAATCGGTGCTGACTTGAAAGAGCTAACAAAGTAATAGGAACGCCAATGTGGTTATTCAGGTTGCCTATAGTGGCCAATACAGAAGCTACCCCAGATTGACTTAAAATGGTTGAGACCATTTCTTTCACGGTGGTCTTACCACTGCTTCCGGTGATCGCAACTAAAGGCCCCATAAATGCCTTTCTATTAGATAACGCAATCTGACCCAAAGCTTCTGTCGTGTTGGGCACAACCCACTGAGGTACATTTATATCTTTAACTGGACACTCAACCACCATACCGCCAGCGCGAGTAGCCACCTCAGGAAGAAACTCATGGGCATCGAACCGCTCACCTCGAAGTGCAACAAACAATTGCCCTTCGTCAATATGGCGACTATCCGTAGATACTGATTGAAAACGGCAGTCTGGGTACATAAGTGTGCCGCCATAAACCTGCGCCATTGCAGACAACGTTAGCTCAGCCATCATCTCGCCCTCCCCGTTGACGCAAGGCCAACCTGGCTTGAGCCTGATCACTGAACGGTAATCGCCGGACGCCAACGAGCTGATATGACTCGTGTCCTTTACCAGCAATTAAAACAACGTCTCCCTGGCTTGCTGACTGTATGGCCAAATGAATTGCCTGCTCACGATCCAAAATAACATCTACTTGACAGCTCTCACTTAACCCATTGACTAAGCCATCATCAATCAACCCATCACAAATATCTTTTATGATGGACTCAGGATCCTCACTGCGAGGGTTATCACTGGTCACGACAACATGATCAGCCAACTTACTGGCAACTTCGCCCATCAACGGGCGCTTACCCTGATCACGATCACCACCGCAGCCAAACACACACCACAACTTGCCTCCACAATGCTCGCGCAATGTCTCTAAGGTATTTTTTAAGGCATCTGGCGTATGGGCATAATCCACAACAATTTGAGGAGCACCTTTTTTATCAATGCTTTCCTCTGAGCCCTCAACCGAAATCAACTCCATACGACCTGACACCGGTTTCAATTGAGGCAAGACTGCCAACACCGAACAGAAAGACATACCTTGGAGGCAAGCAATGGAAATCACTGCCAACAGATTCTGCAAATTAAATCGGCCAACTAACTGGCTATTTAATTCACCCTCACCCCAAGGGGTATACACATACGCTGTTATACCCTGAGGTGACAAAACTATACGTTCAGCATAAACACTAGTGTTGGGATTAGTCAGCGAATAGCCAACAACCTCTATTGCCGGTAACAATTGAGAGGCAATTTCAGCAGCCATTTCAGCACCGACTGGGTCATCCACATTAATTACCGCATGTTCTAACCCAGGCATGGTAAAAAGCTGCATCTTTGCACTGGCATAACTCACCAGATCACCGTGATAATCCAAATGATCACGACTTAAATTGGTAAATACTGCTGTATTAAATGCCAGTGCCTGCACCCGATACTGCACCAAGCTATGGGATGAAACCTCCATCACTACCCGCTCAACATTTTGTGCAACATAATCAGACAAGATGGACTGGGTTGTTATGGCATCAGGTGTCGTCATACCGGTTTCCTGAAAATCAGGCCGGCCATTAACTACCGCGCCACACCCCAGAGTTCCAATAACACCCACTGGGCAGTCTTTAGATTCTTTTATTAGGCTAAACAACTGGGCAAGCAAAAGGCTGCACGTGGTCTTACCATTAGTGCCGGTTATTCCGGTCAAAATCAGCTGATCAGATGGATCAGAATAAAACCGCCCGGCAATTTCACTTAGCTGTTGATTTAACCCAGTAATTAAAACCACACGGCTATCAGAAGATGAGAAAACTTTCGATCCAAAATCATTCTTCTCGGCTAATACAGCGACAGCACCAGCTTTAAGAGCCTGCGAAATATAATCACGGCCATCGTGATCAAGCCCCGGAACAGCAACAAAAACATCACCGGGCTTTACCAAACGACTATCAAGACACAAACCACCGACTAAAGCGGTCGCCAAAGAATCAGGCAAAGCTACCCCTGACAACAACTGTTGCAGAGTCGGCATAACAGGTAACTGTGAAGCTGCCATCACGTGGCACCTCCTGGCTTCCCTGAAACAATAGAGTGACTTGCATTAATCACCCGGTCGCTTTTCAATACAGTCGGCGGTATTTTCAGCATCCGAAGTGCATCTGCCGTGACGTTTGCGAAAACAGGTGCCGCCACTTCGCCACCATAATATTGGCCACCCTGGGGATCATTAATAATGACCACTGTCACTAACCGCGGATTCTCAGCAGGAACCATGCCGGCAAACATCGCCACATAGCGATTTTTCTCGTAGCCATGCTTTCCTACTTTATGAACCGTGCCTGTTTTACCAGCAACATCATAAGAAGGAATTGCAGCTCGCGTTGCCGTACCACCCGTGCGAGTTACATTGCTCATCATTTCCCTAAGTCTTGAAACCAACTTGGCATCAGCCACCTGCTCACCCTCGGGAATTTTTT
>JALQUJ010000113.1 GCA_023263825.1 Porticoccus sp. | reverse complement strand
ATCAGGAAGCTGCTTCAGCTATTGAAGCTACTGGGGGTGTACATGAGCCATGCCCGGTCAACAATATTTGTATTGATGGCGCCAATAATGTTGTTACTACACCTGCCTATATGCTGGCTTCAAGCATTAGTGAAGCGGCTAGCGGAATTGAAAAACTGGTAGCAGAAGTTTTGGCTAAGACCGAAGGCTAGTGGTGAATGTCTGATAACCCGTTTTGGGATTATTCATTGGTATTTTATTCCCAGCCGAAGGTGGCTAAATGTTGCCTGGAATATCAGGATCAGCATGAAGCCAATGTTAATATACTACTCATGTGTTGTTGGTTGGGATCCCTTGGGGTTTTGATCAACTCACATGAGCTTGAGCAGGCAAACTTAACGATAAATTCCATAGATTTACATGCTGTGCAGCCCCTTCGTGCAGTGCGGCAGTTTATAAAAACATTAAAGCCACCAGAGGAAGAGTTGTATCACAACGTTCAGCAAGTTGAACTGCTGGCAGAACAAGTAGTCCAAAATGAGCTGTTTAACTGGTCAATACGTAATGACCTTATAACGGATAAAAAATTTATAGGTAAAAAGAAAGTTATCAGTTCGGAAGTTGCTTTAGCAGCACAAATGAAAAACCTAAATACTTATTTGTCTTTATTAGGTTGTAGTTCTGTTTCAATAAATAGTCCGTTATGTAATGGGCATGATTAACATGTTCAATACCGTTATTTTTAAGTTAATTTGGACAAGTTTTACGTTACTATTGCCCACTAATTTGTACTAACTGACTTGGGCCAACCGATTTGGTCTATTCAATAAAGGATGGTTTTATGAAAATTAAATACTTGGTGCTCGCTTCCGCTGTAGCGGTCACCCTTACAGCTTGTAATGAAAAGGAACAAGCTGAGTCGCAACAAGAGGTTGTGGTGGAAACTCAACAAGCTGTAGAGAAAATGGGTGCAGATTTAGCGTTGGATACCCAATTGAAAAAATTTAGCTATGTGGTTGGTGTTGATATGGGTGGGCAGTTCCGTACCTCTGATATTGATATTGATCGAGAAGCCTTTGCAGCAGGCATGGCTGATTCTCTGGATAACAAGCGTCCACGAATTGATAAGGAAGAGCTTGAAACTGTTGTACAAAGCTTCCATGCCGAACAACAGGCCAAAATTAAAAGTTATGAAGAAGCACAAAAAATGGCTTCTGAGAAAAATATTCAGGAAGGAAAAGCATTTCTCGCTGAAAATGGCTCAAAAGAAGGTGTAAACACGACGGATAGTGGTTTGCAGTACAAAATCATCACGGCAGGAACCGGTGCTTCTCCTACTGCAGATAGTCGAGTAGAGGTGAATTACCGTGGTACGTTGGTTGACGGGCGAGAGTTTGACGCGTCAGCAAAACATGGTGGTTCAGTAGAATTAAATGTCAGTGAAGTTATTCCAGGTTGGACAGAGGCCCTGCAAAAAATGAAAGAAGGTGCTAAGTGGGAGTTGTATATGCCCTCTGAGTTAGCATATGGGCCACAGGGTACAGGTGGAATTATTGGGCCAAGTGCAACGTTAATTTTCGAAGTAGAGTTGCTTAAGGTTCTAGGTTCTAACTAATAGCTTCTCAATAAAAATGCTCGACATGTGGTGAAATAAAACCATTAGAAAAGTTTTATGACCCAAACTTGGTCTCAGGTTATGGGAGAACTTGCCGTGCTTGTAAGTTTGGTGGTAGAAAGAAAAAAAGAAGGTTTTTTTATTGATGGATGGTAAAATCTTATAGCCTCTCAGTGGATATTTTCTGCCCACAGCTATAGTGCTCGCAGCTAGTCATCAAGCTTGATTTCAATTTCCTTTTCTTCGATGCAGTCCCCAAATGACCACTTGGCGTAGATGGAGCCAAAGCTTCCTTCCTCGCCAAAAGTATTTCTAAATGCGTCTCTTAGGGCCTTCACTGCAAATTCCATTGTGGGTTGGGTTCTGGGAACAATGATTTCATCGTGTATTGGTATAACGGGTAAGCCCACATTGTTGTGATAGTCCAGCACGGTCAGCATCATTCTCCCGTCTGCTGCTTGTAGTCTAATTCCCATTCCTGAGCATATTGCAGGTGACATGAGAGGGTGATGGCGTTTAAAGCTGTCCAAATAAGCCTGTGCAGATTTACAATTCTCAAGCATACATGGCAGCTATTTCTATGAATTTCTCCAGGGATATGCAAACAGACCCAGTGT
>JALQUJ010000078.1 GCA_023263825.1 Porticoccus sp. | reverse complement strand
AAGGCAGATTGGCGATTCTTCATGGACCGTAACTGCTGCGTCAGGTGACGCAAGACTTGGCGAGGCTGGCGCGGCCGGTTACGGCACCATAAGGGGCGGTGCTAGAGAGCGGTCAAACGTTGATTTAACGAATGAGCTAGTCAATCTCATATCAGCGCAACGTAGTTTCCAGGCAAATGCTAAAGCAATTGAAACCAACAGCTCTATGACGAGCACTATTATCAACATCAGGAGCTAATAATCACTTAATAGTTGAAACACTATGGATAGATTAATCTTTACATCACTAAGTCAAGCTACTTCTGGTTCAGTTCAGAGAATTCAGATTACAAACGACTTGGCAAATGTGTCGACCGTAGGCTTCAAAAGAGCACTAATGTCTAGATCTATTCCTGCCAAGTTAGAGGGTCCAGGCTTTGGTACTAGGTATCAACCTATACTAGCAACACAGAATGACATCATTAATCTATCTGAAGGCAATCATATTCAGACTGATAATCCGTTGGATGTTGCATTCAACGGCCAAACTGTTCTAGGCGTTTTTAGTGATGATGGCAGCTTAGCCTTTACTAGACGTGGTGATTTGAGCGTTTCTCAGGATGGATTTATTGAGACTTCGAATGGTTACCTTGTTTCAGATGAAAATGGCGCGCCAATAACCGTGCCTGCTGGAGGGACTGTAAACATCACGGCAGATGGGACAGTTTTTTTTAATACAACAGTGGCCGCTGCAGGTGTTGTTGCCCCTCAACCTATAGGCCAATTATTGATGCGAGACGCCTCTGGTACCTTGCTGCAAAGAAGGACTGATGGGCTATTTGAGGAGGTTGGTTCTAATGGCCAAGGTGGTGACTTTGCTACCGGGCCGGAGGCGCCATCCCTATCTTCTGGGGTCCTAGAAGGTAGTAATGTCCAGCCTGTAGAGGTGCTCGTAGAACTCATGGATTATTACCGGTCATTTGAAACACAAATAAAAGTGATTAAAAGTGTTGAAGAAATTGACCAAGATGCAAACCGACTCATGCGGGTCAGCTAAATATTAAAAAGTTATTAGAAACGAGGTATTAAGATGGACGGATCAATGTGGGTTGCTAAAACAGGTCTCTCGGCACAATCGACGAGGATGACCGTTATTGCAAACAACCTGGCAAACGTTAACACCGTTGGTTTTAAAAAGGACCGTGCAAATTTCGAGGATCTCTTGTACCAACGTATTGTTCAGGCAGGATCTCAAGCAGATGTGGTCGCAGAAAACCCCACAGGGTTGATGTTAGGCACAGGTACCCGCGTTGTCGCGACTGAAAAAATACATCGTCAAGGCAACATGATTTCCACAGAAAACTCACTAGATATTGCAATTGCCGGAGATGGCTTCTTTGCAATACAGCAGGCAGATGGCACGATCGCCTACACCCGTGATGGATCATTTAAGTTGGATAACGCAGGTGCACTGGTGACAGCCTCTGGTGAGACTACTATTCCTCAGATAAATATTCCTCAGGACGCTATCAGCATTAACGTTGGTCGTGACGGAACTATCACTGTTGAATTGGCTCAGGGCGGTGGGGCAGTTCAGGTAGGGCAGCTTCAGCTTTCTAGATTTGTTAACAATGCCGGTTTGATGCCCCAGGGCCGTAATTTGTATGCAGAGACGAATGCCAGTGGACAGCCTATCGTAGGCATACCTGGCGCACAGGGTGCTGGAATGCTTATGCAGGGTACTCTTGAGGCCTCTAATGTAAATGTCGTAGAAGAAATGGTTAATATGATCGAAACTCAGCGTGCTTATGAAATTAACTCAAAAGCGATATCAGCAGCTGATGGCATGCTTCGATTCTTAAACAATAATCTATAAAAGTATCTAGGTAAATAATGAAAAGGTCGCCTTACGTATTTATTGGACTTAGCCTTCTTCTAGTTGGATGCGCTTCCATTAATCCGGATACTGAGCAAGATGAGGTATTTGAGATTTTGGATCCCTTGCCACTGGCAGGCCCGCCTATTCCAACAGGTTCTATCTTTGATAACGGGTCTAACCTTTACCCGGCTGGCAGGGCGTACTCAACGGGATCCTACCGGGTAGGGGATATCATTACCGTGGTATTAGATGAATCTGCTCAAGCATCTAGAGAAACTGGACTAACAACAGAGAGG
>JALQUJ010000087.1 GCA_023263825.1 Porticoccus sp. | reverse complement strand
AAAACTCGGTAAGCTTATTAGAGAGCTCCACGACAAAGGTATTTATTTTCGATCCCTTCACTTTGGGAATATTGTGCTAACACCAAACAACCAGCTTGGCTTAATTGATATTTCTGATATGAAATTTTTTTTCTGTTCTCTTTCCTTAAAACGCAGGCTAAGAAACCTAAAACATAGTGCCCGATATTCAAACGATAGGGACATTCTCAAAAAATCGATAAATGCATTTAATCAAGGCTACCAATTTAAGGGGAAATCACCAATAACAGAACAAGACTTGAGAGCTATTTACACTTAAGAAAAATATTTTCTATACAACTAAAAAACCTTTAACAATAGACATATTAAGAAGCAAATAATTAGCGCCATTCAGCTCATTTTATACAAAAACAGGGAGTGCTTTCAGGCAACATCCATGAACACAACATTTGCAAATGACATCACTAAAATTCGTATTATCACTGCTTTGGCAAGCCTGTTTTTATCATTGATTGCTGTGTATTTTGATGACTTGATAAATGCTGATGGCATTCTCTATATCAATACAGCAAAAGCATTTTTAACCGGCGGGCTTGAAGAAACATCCAAACTATACAACTGGCCTTTCTACTCAATCATCTTAGCTTATCTTCACAAGATAACAACCATGTCATTGGAAACAAATGCCTACTTTTTAAATGGCCTGCTATTTATCTTACTTAATGACACCCTGATACGCATTAGCAATAAAATTTTACCCAACAAAAAACAATTATTGATAGCTGCATTATTTATTATCTGCTTTCAACCAATAAATGAATATCGTGATTTCATTATTCGAGATGTTGGCTACTGGGCTTTTATCAGCCTATCGCTTTATTACTTCATGCTCTATTTAGAAACACCAACGATTAAAATTGCTACGATATGGCAATTAGTCGCTATCATTGCATTTCTCTTCCGTATAGAAGGTATTCTTCTACTAGGGTTACCGTTATTTTTGATTTCACTTCAAAAACCTGCTGCAGGGATCAAACGAATTCTATTACTAAATTATTTATTTCTTGCCTGTTTGCCTCTTTTTGTTTTAATTGCATTAAATTCATTTAGCTCAAATCTAGCATTCAAGAAAATCAATATTGCACTAAGCTTATACACAAGCACTGAAAATTTTTTAACACAATTAAATGACAACACCAGCATAATAAAAACCCAGATTTTAAATAAATACTCTGAAAAGTATGCCAGCCTTTTGCTGATTTCAGGACTCATAGCTATGCTCTTTTTCAAGCTACTTAAGGCATTGAATTTAGGTTACATCATCCTTTACTTAATAAGTTCTCGCCATCAAAAACCAACCAACACCAACCAAATCCGCAACCTTCTTTATTATTTTGTTTCTCTCAACCTACTTGTCTTAATTGTATTTGTTTTACATCGATACTTTTTAAGCACTCGCTACACAGTAATGACTGTCATTTGCATCTTACTGCTGACATTACCTATGCTGTGTAACTATTTAGAATCAGCCTGGACCACAAAAAATCGTTTTATTCTTTTCTTATCAGGCATCATTTTATTCTACAATCTAGCAGATAGCATTATTCAATCCAATTCTAAACACTACATAAAAAATACGGCCATTTGGGCAGCTGAAAATTTGCCAAAAGGAAGCAAGATATTAACGGATGAAACCACTATCCAGTATTATGCAAAAGATCATAATAAAAGCACCGACATTTCTGTAGACAATCTCAAAAAATACCGCCGCTATGACTACACAATAGTAATAAAAAAGAAAAAAAATACAGAAAACGATATATCATCTGATGACAAATTAACACGTGTGTATAGTGAGAAAAATAAAAGAGGTGATGACGCCAGCATCTACAGATATAAACCAAAAAACAGCAAAGAGGAATAAGCTAATAAGATTTAAAACTGATTGCTGCATTATAGATTGAGCAACAGGCTACATACAAAAATATTAACCGCTAAAAAAAGCTCTCAGAGCTTTTTTTAAATACCCTGGCTTTAAAGATAAAAATGGAGATAGCCTTAGCGCTTTTTTAAAAAAGCTCAAACTTTCTTTTTTGTTTCCCGACAGATAAAGAGTTCGAAAAACAGACAAACAACGCCTTGCCCGATAGTTCTTCTCATATTTTTTAGCCCACAACGGCAGCAGATCATAACGAAAAACATAATCAACAACCTTCTCTCCACTTTTTCGCGCATAGACCTCATTATGGCGAAGACTATCTCTGTGCTTATGAACAATTGCCATAGGCTCACTGATCAGCTGACAATCGTAAAGAGCCAACACATGGGCAACAAAAGGAATATCTTCAGAATTTCTCAGCTCAACAGGATAGCTTACTTTATCAAATATACGACGATGAACTAATTTGGCACAGTGAGATAAATTCAATTGCTTAGAAAGGTAAAATGAGAAACGTTTTTCTCTGGTATTAGGTAGAGGATAAGTCGTACTATACGAAGTTTTTCCATCCTGATCGATTGAAATATGATCGCCTATAACACAATCAACCACACCCATCTTTTGAAGGTATTGCCGGAGAGTTTTCAAAAGATTTTGTGCTATCTCGTCATCAGCATCAAGAAAAAATAGATATTCACCTATCGAAACAGAAGCCCCTTTATTTCTTGCTGCGGCTGGCCCCTGATTACTTTGTAAGTAATAAGTAATTTTTTCTGGAAATTTGTCACAATAAGCTTTTGCAACCAAGGCAGTATTATCGGTTGAACCATCATCAACAATAATAATTTCGTAATCATCGCCTTCTTGGCTAAGTACAGAGTCTACGGCTCGACCTAATGTGCCGCCGTAGTTGTATGCTGGAATGATGATACTAAATGTGAGTGAGTGGTCATCAGCTAAGTCTTGCATTGGCTAAATATAACCTCCATCATTTTTAATTCTAGAAACTCGCTCCTCTTTACAGAATGCAATTAATTCAAGCTCATTAAAAAGACAGGCTCCAGCATCATGACCTGTATGTACCCCCAAGATATACATCAAACTTCCTCTTTATTCTTCTTTACAACCAATACATCTTCCATAATCAGATACTGTAAATCTGAACCAAAGAACATATTTAAAGCATCAGTGGGCGAACAGATCATCGGCTCGCCACGGCGATTCAGTGATGTATTCAGAACCACTCCGTTACCGGTGAGTTTTTCCATCTCTTCCATCAGCTCATAATAACGGGGATTAAACTCTTTCTTCAGCGCCTGTGCTCTTGCTGTGCCATCTTCATGAACCACCTCTGGCACACGGGTTTTCCATTCTTCATTCACCTCAAAAGTAAATGTCATGAAAGGTGCCGGATGATCATTCTTAAACATTTCGGGAGCCACGCGATCTAGCATACTCGGGCAGAATGGCCGCCAACGTTCTCTAAACTTGATTTGCTCATTGATTCTGTTGGCAACACCTGGTGCGCTGGGACAACCAATGATAGAACGGCCGCCCAATGCCCTTGGACCGAACTCCATACGCCCCTGAAACCAGGCAACAGGGTTACCCTCTGCCAAAACCTTAGCAATAGCTTGGGGCACTTGATCAATCAACTCATAACTAGGATTTTCTGAATGCTCTTCACAGGCACGAATACAATCTTCGTTGGAGAATTTCGGCCCAAGGTAAACATGCTCCATCTTTTCAGGCTTTATGCCACGTTTCATCAATACATAGGAGGCTGCACCCACAGCCGTGCCCGCATCCCCAGAAGCTGGCTGAACATAGAGTTCTTTCACATCATCACGGGCAATAATCTTTTGATTGAGCTTAACGTTGAGGGCTCCACCACCGGAAAAGGCCAGCTTGCCAGTCTCCTTGATGATGTCGCCAAGGTAATGGTCCATCAGCTTTAACACCACCTCCTCAAACAAAGCCTGAATGGTTGCGGCATAATCAATATAGGGCTCATCGGCAATATCACCCTCTCGCTTTGGCCCCAGCCAGTCAATCAGCTTGGGGCTAAAGTAGAAACCCACCCCGTCTTGCTTATAGCGACGCAGACCAACGGTATTGACTAGCTTGGTGTTGACCTGGATATTTTTACCATCAAAATCAATCAGTCGCGAAAAATCGTATTTGGAGGGATCACCATAGGGCGCCATACCCATAACCTTGTATTCACCATCGAGCATTTCAAACCCAAGGTATTCAGTGATTGCCCCATAGAGCCCACCCAGTGAATCAGGGTCATAAAACTCTTTGATCTTATGAATCTTGCCATTTTCACCATAACCAAAGAAGGTGGTGGCGTATTCACCCTTTCCATCCACCCCCATAATGGCAGTTTTTTCAGTAAAACCACTGAGATGATAGGCACTCGAGGCATGGGCCAAATGATGTTCCACTGGCTCAAATTCCACTTTATTGGGATCAATACCCAAATCTCTCAATAGACTAAACACCCGGTCACGGTAACGGCGATAGCGACGGTTGCCGTTAAGCAATGCATCCAAAGCCCGGTCCGGTGCGTACCAATATCGCCTGGCAAAATGCCAACGGGCCTTGGAAAAAATGGAAATGGGAGCAAAGGGAACAGCAACTACATCCACTGCTTCCGGCTTAATACCGGCATAGTCCAAACAAAATTGTGCCGCATTGATCGGCATTTTTCCCTTGGCGTGCTTATCACGTATAAAACGCTCTTCCTCTGCAGCAGCCACCAGCTTTTCATCCACATACAGGGCGGCCGATGGATCATGATTTAATGCACCGGAAATACCGAGAACAATTGTAGACACAGTTAAACCTTCTTATTAATACAACTAAATTTTTTCTTAAATACGTTTAGACTTTCTTATTGACCAGCGTAATACCAGCCCGCTCTGCAAAGGGACTCAGCAGCTGTTCAAAATGAGTCCAGTTGCTTCCCTGCCAATTTTCCATAAAACGCTGCAGGTCCTGCCTGAAAGCCTTGATAAATGATGTATTAGAGCTGTGCCACGCTACAGTATCCAAATCGATTACCTGAATCTGCTTATCAACCACTATAAAGTTTGTGGCTTTCATATCACCATGGGTGACACTGCTTATCCAAAGGGCCTCAAACAGCCGCACTATCTGGCTGTCCAACCACCCAGGCACCTCATCGCCATTCCATTTCATAAGCCATGCCCGTAAATCACCTCCAACAGCATACTCAGTAACCAAATAGGCCTCACGGCGCAATGGCCCACTTCGATTTTCACGCATGGCCAACGGCTTTGGTGTAGCAATACCAAGTAATTCTAACCGATGGGCACTTTGCCAAGAAATACAGGCGCGACTAGGCCTGAAATAGCGACTCAGACCATGCCAAAAACTTTTTATATTGTAACGCTTTAATACCCACTCTTCGTTATCACCAGTAATTTTAACTACAGTTGAGGTATTACCACTCTTGAGAAACTGTGCACTGCCAAAAGCCACCTCAGGCTCTGACATCAACTGGGTTAATTTCTGACTTTCCCGACTGCGCTCATAGGCAATAAATGCACTTGCCGTTTTTTCCACTCGAAATTGTGTACAGGAGCGTGTAGTTTTTGCCAAATAATGTTTAATGCGCTGCTCACGCTGCTCAATAATTGCTGGCAATAACACTTCTCGAGCTGGCGCATTTTTACCATAGGCCCCTATAATCTCTGAAACCAATTCATCATAGTCTGGGATCATCTGGGCAAAAAATAAGGCCAGATTATTTAGCGCTCCTTTTGTAGCTTCACCCAAGACCTCGACACCACCACCATCAATTACGTGGAGCTTACCCTGACTGAGCAAGAAGTTTTCCAGATGAATATCAGCCTGCATCCATCCAGCGCGATGAAACTCACCTATCAGTTTAACTGCATCGCACAACAAGGGTTTTAATTGTTCGGGGGTCAAGCCTTCGTAACATTCTTGCAAACTGGCTGCATCTCGTAAGAATTCTGTGGCAATAAAATAGCCATTGCCCTCATCTACCAAGCTCCACACTTCTCTAGGACAAGGAATACCGGCTTCCAACAAAGCTTTTAAGCCTGCCCGCTCTCGATCCAGATATTTACGCTGGAAAAACAGCTTCACGAATACATCAGCACCACCCCAATGGGCACGAAAAGCCACCCTCTTCCCTGGCAGGTGCCGCAGCACTTCATCACAGGTCAGGTTTTCATGAACCGGTAACTCGAGCTGAAATGCCTCACCTAGCACAACGTCTTCCCTTTTGAGATCCCTAAGGGTTAACAGTGTCGCCACCTTAAATATACCCCACAGCCATCATTTGAGAGGCAACCCTTTTCTTAGATGACGGGGACATAGAGGACATTGGTCCAGCTTCCAGATAAGCTTCCATAAAATGTTCTTTATCCTCTGGTACCAACTGTGATGTACGCCTAAAGAATGTATCCAGATCCCTCAAACCACCTTTTTTGGAGAAAAAAGGTTTAGCTTTCTCAAGATCTATTAACCTGATATTCAATGGGTCACTGTCTGAAATAAATACATGTTTTGGATAGAAACAACCGTGCTTAATTCCCTCTAAATGCATAAGGCCAACTAATCGCCCTAATGCCCGCATGACATTTTGCCTTTGTCGGGGGTCCGTCACTTGAGACAACCATTCCCCAATCGCCTTATATCGACTCAGCGCCTCAGTAACCAAAAGCCCCCTGGCTTCTCTATTTAAAACATGCCCCACACAGGCCACATCCATTGTTTGTATCCCAATTTTTCTAAGTTTTTGTACGTTTTCCCACTCTCTTATCGCTAGTGGGACACCACGAAACGGATTGCTTATTCTCCTGCAATTGTGATTAACCTGACGCTTTAGGTAAAAGCATTGCTCATTACCATCTTCTCCAGACAACCGAAGTATCCCTACATCACTATGGCCACCACGACTCAAGTTTGGGTTATCTACAATATCAGCCTCGGCATTCCAAACCGCCTCAAAGGTATCCAGGCCATTTTTTATAAAAATCCCAGCATAGTCTTCATCTAGATAAAACAACTTTTCTCCCACAACATAACCCCTAGTATTCCGGTCGTTTGTAAAACCCACCAACCAGTCCCTTAATCGTGGTAACCTTTTCTCACACCCTTGTCATAAAGTTTGTCCGCATCACCTATCACAGATAGCCAAAAACTTTTTCCTTCATTCATCGCTTGCTTCAATGACTGTTGTTTATATTCCTGGATAAAACAAAGCATATCCCGCTGATCAAACCCCACTCGCCGTCCAGAATAATACAAGGCTGACAGGTCCTTATGCCGCCAGCGACGAGGGGTACGATTTCGTATCTGCACACGATGCAAATCAATCAAATAGATTGGGCGCTCTGATACAGGGACACCAGCATACTCTTCTGAGGTGTTGAGTAAAAAATGACAGAGGTAGTAATCCCGATGATTAACACCACTATCGTGCAGTGTCCGGGAAATTCTGGCTAGCCGACGGACCAGTGAACGTCTCTCAGATACCCCCATAGCAGCCAACACTCTAGGATTACAGTATTCATCCAGGGGTTCGGTAGGCTCAAGCGCCTCAGTAATCAAAAATGAACGTTCACTGCACGGATTCCAACCTGTGCGACCAAACGCCGCCACAATCATGGTTTCCACACCCAGTTCATTGAGCCTACCAATGGCCTGATATTCATTTTCAGCCCCGAGAACCGGAATACGCAGATAGAGCAAGTTTTTCAGGATTTCCCCAAAACCCACGCCCGAATGAGTTTTAACAAAGTAAGCCCCACCATCGAATTCAAAACGGGTAGTACAGCGATCGCCCATATCACGATAGGTTTCTCCGGTTAGAGAAAAAGCTGCCTGAAAGGGATCGTTATCCTCCCATCGGCTAGCAAAGGGCTCGGCCAAAAATAATTTCACTGCACCGTCTCCCGAGCTTTTTTCTCGAACACTAGCTCAATCCTATCCACGGCTTTTATGGGCATATCGTAAATATCTGCATGTTTCGAAAAGTTGATAGCATTTTCACGCCATTTCTCCCGATCTTCCAGCAACATTTGCTCTAATCTTTCATTGAACAACAACTGATCAAATGGCGAGGGTACGACAACACCGGCATCGGCATCCTGAATATAACGGGCATAACCACAGACATCCGTCACCAGCACAGGCAATCCAGCCACAACAGCCTCTAACAATACTGTGCCTGTATTTTCCGCATAGGCTGGATGCACTAATAAATCAGCCCCCAAGAGAAAGCGTGGTATATCATCACGACCAGCAAAGAACTTAACCTGTTGTTCTACACCAAAACTTTTCGCCTGAGATAAATACTCCGCAGGGTCATCCTGACCGATAACAAAAAGCTTGGTGCGACTAACTAGCTCGGAGGGAAGGGATTTCAGAGCCGCTATGCTTCGATCCAACCCCTTGGTACGAAACCCGGAACCAATTTGCAGCAGTAATATATCTTCATCAACCAACTTATATTCACGCCGAAAATCTGCGCGGATCTCTGCCGCATTTTCCGGCACACAACGATTCCGGTTAATACCCGGCGGCAACATGCACATGCGCGCACCTTCAGTCTTATAATAACGCTTGAACAGCGCCTGCTGGACCTCCGAGATCATCAAGATATCTGTGGTCTGCCCCGGATTAAAAACTGCCTGCTCATAGCGGGAAAAATGTCTATAACGCGCAGTAAACCGGTACCACCAGCTGCGAAGGTGGCGGGATTTATGCTCAAAGCAGGGATCTGCGCAATAATAGATATCCAGTCCAGGCATTT
Source organism: Porticoccus sp. (assembly GCA_023263825.1). GTDB lineage: Bacteria > Pseudomonadota > Gammaproteobacteria > Pseudomonadales > Porticoccaceae > Porticoccus. Next base: position 90 of record JALQUJ010000087.1, on the reverse strand, counting down.
TGTTAAACCCCATCACCATATCCACGGGATACTGCTGTAAGCGCGACACCAACCATTGGGAAAACTTTTGGTAGCGCTTTATACCGCTTA
>JALQUJ010000182.1 GCA_023263825.1 Porticoccus sp. | reverse complement strand
GCCGTGGTCAAAATGAAATTAAAAAACCTTCTTACTGAAACCACCACAGAGTCTGTTTTCAATGCTGCTGATAAATTTGAACCAGTAGTCCTTGAGAAGAAAGAGGTGACTTACTCTTACTTTGCCGATCCGATGTATGTTTTTATGGATGAGGAATATAACCAATTTGAGGTGGATGCTGAAAGCATGGAAGATGCATTAAATTTCCTTGAAGATGGAATGCAGTGCGAGGTTGTATTCTATGACGGCAAGCCTATTTCTGTTGAATTGCCCAACTTTCTTGTTCGCGAGATTACTTATACCGAACCGGCAGTAAAGGGTGATACAACCTCTGGAAAAGTTATGAAGCCTGCAAAAATTAATACGGGATTTGAATTAATGGTCCCATTATTCTGTGACACGGGCGACAAGATAGAGATCGATACCAGAACGTTAGAGTACAAAAACAGGGTCAAGTAATTACCCTGTTCCACCCACAATAATATTATCTATTTTTAATGTGGGTTGTCCGACACCCACTGGAACACTTTGCCCATCTTTGCCGCAGGTTCCAACACCTGTATCCAAAGCCATATCATTCCCAATCATGCTGACCTCATTTAAAATGTCAGGCCCATTTCCTACGATGGAAGCGCCTTTAACAGGGTAGGTTAGCTTCCCGTCTTTGATCATCCATGCCTGCGAAGCTGAAAAAACAAATTTGCCGCTGGTGATATCAACCTGACCCCCTCCAAAGTTACAGGAGTAAAGACCATTTTTGACACTCGCAATAATTTCTTTGGGATCATGTTGACCGTTAAGCATATATGTATTTGTCATCCTTGGCATAGGAGTGTGCGCGAAAGATTCACGCCGACCATTACCAGTAGGTTTCATACTCATTAAATGAGCATTATGCTTATCTTGCATGTAGTTTACTAAAATACCGTCTTCAATAAGGGTCGTATTTTGTGTGGGTGTCCCTTCATCATCAACATTTAATGAGCCACGGCGATCTTTCAGTGTTCCATCATCAACGACTGTAACTCCTTTAGCGGCTACCTTTTGACCAATCTTATTACTAAACGCTGAAGTTCCTTTCCGGTTAAAATCTCCCTCAAGGCCATGACCAATAGCCTCGTGAAGAAGTATACCTGGCCATCCAGGTCCCAAGACCACCGTCATAGCCCCAGCGGGTGCTGGCTTGGCATCCAGGTTAATAACAGCCTGTGATACGGCCTCTTTGGCATAGGATTCAAG
>JALQUJ010000129.1 GCA_023263825.1 Porticoccus sp. | reverse complement strand
GGTCGGCTTTGAGGGCGTCCATGTCGAGCTGGGCATAGGCCTCGGCGTAGTCGAAATCGGCACCCAGGGGGTTGGATTCAATGGAATGCTGGCGCAGCGGCTCGAGGTCGAGTGCATTGGGCCACCAGTATTCGTTGTCGGGCATTGAAGTCTGCGCGGACACGGCAGCGGATACGCCGAGTGCCAGGGCAGACAACAGGGGGGCAGTTTTCTTGAACATGGGGTAAAACCTCCTTTTGTAGGTGCCGCATATGGTACTTGCCCTGTTTTTCAGTAATAAATTGAAAATCCCTATCAGTTCGATAGGTAAATTTCAGAGTATGTCCAGGGCAGTGATTCCGGGCGTTTCAGCGGTTTTTGTTGGCATCATCGCCATCATCACGCTGACCTCTCCATCGGTAATTCTTGCCGCTGCAAATGACAGTGACGTTGGGAACAACGACACATCGACGGTGACATATAACGACTTCATTCCAGAAGAACGCGACCTCAGCGACTGCATAAGTGCAATTCCAAAACCTGGGTGCGGAAGTGCCGCGAAGGGTGGGTGGCGACAGATGGTCGTGCTCGGTCTTGTCGTAACCGGGTTGGGATTTATTGGCTGGAGAGTGGTCTCTGGTGGAAGGAAAAATCTCGCCCGGTCTGCACCTCAGGCAGCAGATGAATAAAGCCTGACAAGGAGGTCGACAAGCATGCGCCCAGTCGCACCCCAGACCGTTTCGTTGGCAAGTTCAAAAAAGTGAAGAAGGCGATCGGTTGGCGGACGTCCCCATAGCTCGCCGTGGTAGGTGCCCGGAGCGGTGAGTTCATTCAATGGAACCCACATCACCTTGTCAGCCTCCATCGTTTGCGGGGACAACGGAACAGGTGACTCAAGCAACGCGACTTTCGGGATGATGTAACTCATACTCACCACGGTGTTGACATGAGAGAGCTCGCCGACAACTGTCACGAGCGAGGGGTCGAGGCCGACTTCTTCTGAGGCCTCTCGTAGCGCCGTCTCCGTTGCTGTCTCACCAGGGTCCATTCGACCGCCGGGGAATGAGATCTCACCTTTGTGCTGGCGAAGTTCTTGGGAACGACGTGTCAGGAGCACCTCAAAACCATGATCCCCCGGCGCTAAAGCCACAAGAACAGCCGCCTGTCGGGCCCCATCAAATGCTGGCTGAACAGGTAAGCCCTCAGAGTCAACGATTTCGTTGATGAGACTCTCGGAGATTTCAAGATTGGAACGTGTGTTCCAAGGAGTGGATTCGATCCGACTCCACACCTTCGGGCGCGGAACAATTTGCTTAGGCTACCCTGCAAAAAATTATGCAGAAACATTGAATCACATGATAATTGATCGTTTAACATCAGATAATATTGAATGTGGTACTGTTGAGATTACATGGAAAATTGTAAGTCACTCTGTGCAAAAAAGTTTGCAACCGATGCAAAATATTAAAAATGTAATAGCTGTAGCCTCTGGTAAAGGAGGTGTTGGAAAATCAACAACAGCTGTAAACCTAGCTTTAGCCTTGGCAGCTGAGGGTTCAAAAGTAGGAATATTGGATGCAGATATTTATGGTCCAAGCCAACCAAGAATGTTGGGCTTATCAGGACAGCCTGATTCTGAGGACGGAAAATCTTTAGAGCCAATGGAAAACTATGGTTTACAAGCAATGTCTATTGGATTTTTGATAGATGAAGAAACACCTATGATTTGGAGAGGTCCAATGGTAACCCAAGCACTGGAGCAATTATTATCTGACACTAAATGGCGAGATTTAGATTATCTTGTGATTGATTTACCACCTGGAACTGGAGATGTTCAGCTTACACTTGCACAAAAAATACCAGTTAGTGGTGCTGTGATTGTTACTACACCTCAAGATATTGCACTCTTAGATGCGAGAAAGGGTCTAAAGATGTTTGAAAAGGTAGAGGTGCCAGTTCTTGGAATTGTTGAGAATATGAGTATACATATTTGTGGCAAATGTGGTAACGAGGAATCAATATTTGGTGAAGGAGGAGGAAGTTCTTTAGCAAGCGAAAGCAATGTTGATCTATTGGGAAAATTACCTTTAGATATATCTATAAGAAAACAAACAGATTCAGGGAAACCTAGTGTTGTTTATGAACCAAGCGGAAGAGTTGCAGAAATATATGGTGAAATTGCAAGAAAAGCAGCTGGGAAGTTAGCCGCC
>JALQUJ010000019.1 GCA_023263825.1 Porticoccus sp. | reverse complement strand
CAATGCCGATACCAACTTATGAAAAAACGCCTGTGTCTGACCCAATTTATGGCCGTGGCGAATAGCCCGACGAATAATCCGTCGCAGCACATAGCCGCGGCCCTCATTGGATGGCAGCACACCATCCACCACCAGGAAGCTACAAGAGCGAATATGGTCAGCAATCACTCGCAATGACTTATGCTCTAGATCACTGGTATTAGTGAGTTCTGCTGCCGCTTTGAGCAACGCTTGAAACAAGTCGATTTCGTAGTTGCTGTGTACGCCCTGCATCACTGCCGCGATACGCTCCAGCCCCATACCGGTGTCAATGGAAGGTTTCGGCAGTGGTTCCATGGTGCCATGAGCACTGCGCTCGTATTGCATAAACACCAAGTTCCAGATCTCGATATAACGATCCAGATCATCGTTTTCGCTGCCGGGAGGGCCACCAGGAACATCTTCACCATGATCATAGAAAATTTCTGAACAGGGGCCACAGGGACCGGTGTCACCCATCTGCCAAAAATTATCTTCATCCAGACGAGAAAAGCGCTCGGCACTGACACCCATTTCTTTCAGCCAGATATCTGCAGCTTCGTCATCGGAGATATGTACCGTTACCCATAGGCGTTCTTCTGGCAGGCCCAATACTTCCGTCAGGAACTGCCAGGCAAATTTAATGGCATCACGCTTGAAATAATCACCAAAACTGAAGTTACCCAACATTTCAAAGAATGTGTGGTGGCGGGCGGTGTAACCGACGTTTTCCAAATCATTATGCTTGCCGCCTGCACGCACACAGCGCTGGGATGAAGTGGCGCGGGAATAGTTGCGCTTTTCTGCACCCAGAAAGACATCCTTAAACTGCACCATGCCCGCATTGGTAAATAGCAGGGTCGGATCATTGCCCGGAACCAAACTGCTACTGGAGACAATAGTGTGTTCCTGACTTTCAAAATATTTCAGAAACGCATCGCGAATTTCAGCACTTTTCATAAACAATCAACTTCCAGGACTTTATCGCAAGCCCAACTATTCAATCTTCTTAACTGGCTATTAAAAGCCCAGACTATCTTCCGAGAATTTTTTATTACCAAGAATGTGCAAATGAAGGTGGAAGACTGTCTGACCAACACCTTCACCATTGTTGATAATGACCCGAAAAGCCTCATCGACACCTGCTTTTTTGGCAATTTCACCCACCATTAACATCATATGCCCTAACAACACCTTATCTTCTGCTGAGGCATCCACCAACTTGGGAATTGGCTTTTTCGGTATCACCAACAAATGAGTAGGCGCCTTGGGTGCAATATCTTTTATAGCAAAACAATGTTCATCTTCATAAACAATGTCTGCCGGAATATCGCCATTGATAATTTTAGTAAATAGAGTTTCTTCAGACATGACCCGCACTAAACCTGATTAATGGATTCTATTAATGCTCTTTTCCAAGCTTTTCATCGGCTGTCAACTGGCGGGCCTCGCTTTCCAACATCACCGGAATACCATCACGAATGGGATAGGCCAAACCACTGGCACGACATACCAGCTCGTCATTTTCTTTATCGTATTCCAAAGGTGCTTTGCTTACAGGGCACACCAAAATACTTAGCAACTTTTTGTCAATCATCACAACCCCATAGCAGGGAAACCTAAAGGC
>JALQUJ010000011.1 GCA_023263825.1 Porticoccus sp. | reverse complement strand
CCTTTGTATTCACCATCAATGGTGACCGTTGCACCAGATGGTTTTGACGTCAGTTCTAACACGCCATCGGCAGGCTCCAGGGTGATTTCCGGTATCACCACAGTTTCACCAGCGCCGACTGAGAGCTTTTTAATCCAGGGTTTGTACCCCGGCAATTTGATCGTTACTTCTTCACCTTCGGACAAAATTTCTGTTGTTATTGGTGTTTGTCCAATTAATTTGTCTTTGATAAGAACACTGGCTCCTGCAGGGGAGGTACTGAATTGTCCAAAGCCCCAGGCAGGCTTTAAATCCATATGAAGGCTTTGGGTTCGATCCAGTCCTTCAATATCGACTGAAGCGGTTTCAGAAAAATATCGCGGTGCATTTATTTCTAACTGATGTGTTCCCGGTGTTAAAGGCGATATTGTCATTGGGCTTGTCCCAACTAATTCACCACTTACCACTTCTCCATCTACTACAATTTCTACATTTTTTGGATTTGTTGTCACTTCCAGGTGACCGGGTTTTTTCTCCATTTCAAGTGCTAGCAACTGGTGTTCATCATCTGTGACGGTAAAAGGTTGTTCCAAGTCTTGGTAACCCTCAGCTTGAGCCTCCAGCACATAGTCTCCAGGTCGCATTAGATAATGATCAGCAAGTTCAAACGTGACACCTCCACTGATATTGACCTTGGAATGGTCGGGCTCAACAGTGACCACAACAGATTTTGCCGAAAGCAAAAACCACAAAATAATTAAACTGATAAAAAGAGCGAAACCCACAATAATTTTTAGCGGATTAATCGAGAAGCCTTTTTGCGCTGTTTCTTCTGTGATGGGTGTAAACGCAGCGGGGGTGATTTGCGCTTCTTGGTCTGACTTGTTTTCCTTTATTTCTTTTGTCATTAAACGGGCTCCTTGCACACAATTACCACTGGTGAAGAAAGCCCTTGCTGTGTCACCTGAAATTCTACCCGCACATCCCTGTAGCCGTTGCGATTGCCCACCGCCACATAATTTCCTGGTTTTAGTGCGATCTGTTTTTGGTTGAAAGTACCTAATTCTCCCACTCTAAAGAGAGTTACCAGTGTGTTGTTATCAGACTGTAGTGCAATATTGACCGGTTTCATGGCGGCGGTTAAAACCTGCCTTAAATGGGCAACTTGTTGCTGGTGTCTGGGTCCAGGTGATTGAATACCTTCAGCATCTTTCAAAACTTGCTGGCTGTGTTTGAACACATTAGGTGAGTTTAATCTCAAAGGGGATGCCAGAATTTTTTCTATGGAATCGCTCAGAGTTGCGCGGGTGGAACTTCGTATTTGACCCAGTTTAGCTGTCACAACAGAACTATCTTTGGCCAAAATTTTGTTGTAAATATCTCGAGCCTCATGCCATTTTTCTTTCTTCTCAAAGGCCGTTGCTTGATTTAATCGAGAACTCCTTGTGTATTGGGCTGATGAGTTATTAGCTTGCGATAGTCCGGTGTTGGCAGCCTGATCTCCAGGCTTTAATTTTAAGGCTTCACGAAAAGCTTTGGCTGCATTGCTGAATTGATTGGCTTCCAGATATTGATAGCCGCGGCTCATTGCCGCATTAAAGTCACGGGACAAAATTAGATTAGATGCAGTTTCTTTCCCCTTAATGGCTTCAGGGTGAACAGGGTCAAGCTCCAAGGCTTTTTGGAAGTAGCCTTTAGCGCCTTCTAGTGAAGAGGCTTGAGCGTCTCCTAGTAAATCACCTTTAGCATCTCCAAGGTGGTTACTGGTTGTTTGTTCTAGAGAGGCATTACCTTGAGCAATAAGAGCTAATACTTGGTCGAGGGAGGCTGTTCTTTCCAAACCAGTTTTTGCTTCAACACTGGAGGTATCAATGGCCAGTGCTAGCTCATAGAATTGTTTTGCCTCTTCAGCCTGGCCCAGGGCAAATGCATCGTTACCTTTCTTGAGGTTATTCGATAGCTCTTCGGGAATACGTTGTTCAAGAGCAGAGAGTTGGTCGAGTGCATTTTGGTAGGCTGTTTGAGCTTCAGGGAAATTGCGTTGACGGTATAGTAAATCACCTTCTGCGGCATGTTTAAGTGCTGATTCAAACGTACTTTTATCCCATAGTTGCACATTTCTTTTTTCCAAAAAGCTTTGTTTTTCCAGTAGCTTACTAAGGCTGTCATGTGATTCACGGCGAGCCTTGGCAAGTTGAGCATCCCTAAACGGAGCCTCCTGAACAGCCGGGGTCGATATAGCTTCAGGGTTGATGACGACAGGTGTCGTTTCTGGTGGTTTAACCAGTGAAGGTAAGACAAAAATTACAATGAGAGCCAGCAGAACACTGACCGCAAGCGCAGTATAGGTTGTTGGGCGTTGCTGCCAGGGAATTGTTTCTTTGGGGTGATTTCCCTCTTTTTTATCAGGCCGATTTGTTAAAGGGACTTTTGTTGGGGTAATGGGTGTCGGGGCGATGGGCGCAGGAGAAATAGCTGCCGGCTTAATCGGATCGTTATCGTTAGATTCATTTCCATTAGAATCAGTGCTTGCCATGATGTTTAAATCTCGCCGCGCTCAGCCTGGTAAATTTCCCTAAGCAGTGCTTTCCATTGAGTATATTGAGCCTCTACATTACCGGTCAGGGTGATGGTACGATCTTCCAATTCAATCACGCGGGGTTCAATTTCTGCTTCCAAAGATTGACTAAGCTCTGCCAATACATCTTCATGAATCTTGAGTTCAGCTTTTTTTGAAAATCCACTTTTCACCAGCAGACCACCAGCGACAACGGTAACAGCACCGGCGTTGCTGACGGAACCATTGTCACTACCAGCGGCAGCAATACCGGCAATGATTGCGGCAATACCACCAATGGTACGGTTGCGTGATTGCCGTTTCAGTTCACGTACAGAAGCCAGCTCTTCATAGGTTGCCATGCGCCAGGATTGGTAGGGCTTTTCCATTCGCAGGGAGAAGGCATCATAGTGTTCTTGCATGGTATCGATGAATAAATAGTCACGCTCACGAATACGCTCAATCCGTCGCAAAATAGGATCGTTTTCCGCGGGCAGCCTGATCACTTCAAGCTGTCCGCCAGGTGTCTCCTTTATATGATCGCCAAATGCTTCAGGAGAAAAATCACGAGCAAATTTTAAACTGGAAATAGTCCTGAGTTTTTGTGCGTCAGCAGCAGATAATTTTTGTCGGTATTGCAGCAAATCATTGGCAATACGATTGTACAAACCCTGAAAGGGATCACGCTTGGTTTGCTTCCCTTGGTCATAGGCATATTGACCAATGGTTTCAGTGTAGGGTTTGGTGTACCAGTGACGGTTGCTGGTGTCAGAGACACTGATGTCCAACGACAGCTTTTCTCCGTCAGAATGGATAATTGTTCCTTCCACATAGACATCAACAACAGTTTCACGGTTGGGAACAGCTCGCACTGCACCCCAAGCAGAGGTTTGTTGAATCGAAGAGGCTAATTTGTTGGCCAAGTATTGGGACTCAGCATTACGAACGGCAGGAGACAGGGTCAGATCATCTTTAGCCTCTTCATTATCGAGGCCTGGATCAAGGGGTAGAACGGCCAAATCCAGAAGTTGTGATTCGTCTACGGCAATACTTTGATGTTCTAACGGTGTGACAACAGTGCTGGTGACCTGTTGGCCACCACAGGCAGCGAGTGCGAATGAGGCAAATAGTACCAACAGGAGCTTCAGTGATAACAAACTCTGTAGCTGTCTCATTCTATGTATTGTTTTGTCTGTCATCTGTATGTACTTAAACCCTGTTTATTGGCCTTTTTTGTATTTTCTGTATTCGTCCCAGAGCTTTTCTCTTAAGACGGGATCTTGTTCTTTCATTGCAGCTTCACGTATTTGGCGAGCTACAATATCATCATCGCTGCCATCCGGAATATCCGATGGCACCGGGCCTCCTGGCATATTGGTATTAATACCACCACTTCTTGATCCAGTCCTTGATGAGGCTGTTTCGCCAGCAGTACCATCGCCACCGCCGCCAGAATACAAACCTCCGTCTCCTTCCTGGCCATCTGTCGGTGAGCCCTGGGTATCTAAGTCCTCGCTAATATCGGCTTCTTCAAATAAAGGATTGTCATCACCGAATACTGCGTCATCTTCCTCAGGAAATTCATCCTGAGCAGCTTGGGCTGCAGCACGCTCACCAATAATCATTCCATCAAATACTGCAATGGATTCATCAAGTTGACCATCCAACACAGCAACAGCTTCTTCCTGGCTTAATACATCTCCGGGAAGGCCGCCGGGTTCCTCCTGGCTTGGAAAGTCTTCTCCAGCTCCGGATTCACCACCAGAACTTTCTGATCCTTCTTCATAGGCAGTTTCTGAGCCGCCAGGTTCCTGACCGGAAGAAGAATTTTGCTGTTGTGATTGTCCCTGAGAAGCTGAGCTACTGGAACTGGATGATTGTGATGGTGAAGACGTTTGTGGCGATGGTGAGGGCATGGATCGAGAAGGGCTAGATGTTGAGGGAGAAGACGTCGCAGTACTGGATGACGAACTGCTGGATTGCGAGCTTTGGCAGCCACCAGTTAATAATGCAATAACACAGATGAAAGCTAATAGTGGGTTAAGGGCGCTCTTAGCAATAGGCCCTGAAAGTTTGCCATTAGTTTTCATTAAATTAGCTATTCTCATTGGGTATTAAAACCTTAATAGGGAACGCATTGGTGAGGACAGGTGACCCTGACTCAAAGCGTGGCCTAAATTTTTTGGCTCGTATGGTTTGTCTTGCACGGTTGCCATAACTGTCGGCACTTTCAGGATAAACCTCAGAAATTTTTAGGTTTGTTGGCGCCCCTTTTTCAGTGACATCCACCGTTAAATTAACGTAGCTATCGTGAATAAAGAGGTTTTGGTAAGGCGTATTTTTTGTGTTGCCTGAATCTTTTGAGTTCTCGGATGAATTCTCGGATAACTGCTTTGATGGTGCAGATGAACGAGTAAGTAATGCATCGCTGATGATCGTCGTTTCCTGAACAATTTTAGTCTCAAGTTTTGGCAGCATAGTCGGCATGCCAAATAAAGAGGCTAAGACTTCATCTTTTTGCTCATCATCCTCCATCGCTTTATGAGCTTGTTGATACGCAGTAATCGCCAGTTGTTGTCGCCCATAAAGGAGAAACCAGTCTCCAAGATTGGTGTGGGCTTTAGCCTTATCAATGGATGTTACTTCTGGATTGCTGTTGAGAATATGAAGAATTCTTCTGTGGGCAGCATGGCCATGAAGGTAGTAACTCCCCCTTCTTAATAGCTCATCACCAGTGGTGCCAAGGGGGCGGTAACCAAAAGGCACACCCGCACCAAGCTCAGCAAATTCTGGGTAACGTTGTTGATGCAGTGTTTGGTAATAACTGGTGATGGCCAAATTTTTCAGCAAATCAATCAGTTCAATGTTTGAATCGCCGTGGTGCTCACTCGACAGCTTTATGGCAATGGAATACAAATCGAATGCTGCATTGAGGTGGTAGCCGTCTTCACGTTGCTCTGTTTGGATGTAGGCATTCAAATGCCATTGACCGACTTCTTCAAAAAGTGAAATCAACCTGGGGTCATTATTGCCATAGGTCTTTAGGTGGATCCAAACCAGCTGCTCATAACTTTCAGCAGCGGCATCAGTTTGACCTTGTCTGACATGGCTTTCAATAATGCCCCTTAACATAGGAGCTTGAGACAAACTGTAAACACCGTCATTAACGCGTTTAAGGTACAGAGACCTTCTGTAGGCATTAATCGCCTCTTCATAACGCTGGCTGGTTTGCAGGGTTTTTCCTAACCCATAAACCATTTCTGATAATTCCAGGTCGTAGGGGCCAACCTCATTTTCTTTTTGTTCAATGGCGGCACGATGATTTTCAATGGTAAGGTCGAGGGAGTTTTTCAGTGCTGTATTGCGGGCAATAATGGCACTAAGCAGTTCTGAAGCAGCATCATTATCCGTATCTTCTTTGGCCATTGCTGGCTGGCTGGTAGAATCCTCTTTTTCAACTATGGATTGATCGGCAGCTTGTTCATTAGCAACGACCTCCTCAGCAACCACATCATCAGCAACAAGGGTAGTCATGAGCAGACTACCTGTAAGCAGAACCAAGGCGAAAGGTATTGTGCCTGCTCTGTTAAAAAGGTGTGTGTTGGAGAAATGAATGTTAATTGAACATACCATCTGTTTTTGCTCTAGCTTCTTACTCTGTGATTAATCATGGACTTAGAGACAACTAGTGGGTGATCGTTCCTTACTTTACCTCAGGAATTGCATACCCAGAGTATAGCCCGGATGGAAAGCAGTAAAAACAAGCTATCTTCTTTAAATTTAAGATAAAAGGTTAAGAGTAAAAAAGTGAAAACAAACCCCAAAACAAGGTGCATCTAACAATGCTATTGGAGTTGTGGAACGTTATCGCGCCCGTGCTGATTTGTACCGCCATCGGTTTTTTCTGGGGGCGTTCTTCAACACCCTATGCGGCAGAATTTGTCAGTCGGGCCGTCATGAATATCGGGGCTCCCTGCCTTGTCGTATCGGCCATTAGTCAGGTCGAAATTTCGGGTCAGGATTTTGCTCAGGTCGCATTAGCCGCTTTGCTGGTTTTTATTGGAACCGCGGTGTTAGGTGTTGTTGCTATTAGGCTTTTTATTGGGAAAAGTTTGGGTGGCAACAGTGTTGATGGCAGTGATGGAGATGGGCGTTCATTATTATCTGCCGTAGTGTTCCCCAACAATGGCAATATGGGATTACCCCTTTGCTTGTTTGCCTTTGGTGAGCAGGGTTTAGCCTTGGGGCTGTCGTTCTTTCTGGTGCAAATGACGGCACTGATGACCGCAGGCATTGCCTTAATGTCCCGTGCTAGCACAGGCCTCAGGGCTATATCGGCAGACCTGGCAAAACAGCCATTAATCTATGCCATCATTATTACTCTTTGGCTCGTCGGGAGTGGCACCCGATTACCCCTATGGATTGATTCCACCCTGGAATTACTTGCCGGGTTTACTATTCCATTAATGTTGATCACTTTGGGCGTGTCCCTATCCAATTTGACCACCACAGGCTGGTGGCGGAGCATTGTGTTTTCGACCTTACGTATTGGTGGCGGATTAGTTTTTGCCTGGATCGCTGTGTCACTCTTGGGTATTACAGGTACAGCCAGGAATGTGGTACTGCTTCAAGCCATCATGCCCGCTGCCGTCTTTAATTATTTATTGGCATTAAAATTTGATCGTGACCCCAATGCAGTGGCGGGTGTCGTCGTAGCATCAACCATAATGGCATTGTTAGCTGTACCGCTCTTACTGACATTTTTATTATAGAACGCAGCAAGCACTTGATGAGGAAAAAGACATTGGTGAATAAAAAGCCCTTAGCGAATAAAGAGCTATCAGTGGGTAAAAGGCCCTTAGCAGGTTATCGAGTAATAGAACTGGGGCAATTACTTGCGGGGCCTTTTGCCGGTTCTTTGCTGGCCTATTTTGGTGCTGAAGTGATCAAAGTAGAACCACCCGGCGGGGGTGATCCACTGCGAAACTGGCGTGTCGTCAAAGATGGCACATCATTGTGGTGGCGAAGCCTTGGGCGCAATAAAAAATGTATTACCCTCGATTTAAAAACAGAAAAGGGTAGAGAGCTGGTTGCTCAACTCATTGATGGTGCCGATGTATTAATTGAGAACTTTCGGCCGGGGGTGATGGAAAAGTGGGGCCTGGGGCCAGAACGTTTTAAGCCATCTAATCCGGGATTGGTATACACCCGGATATCCGGTTACGGACAAACAGGGCCCTATGCCCACAAGCCCGGTTTTGCATCTGTGTGCGAAGGCATCAGTGGTTTTCGTTATGTGAATGGTTTTCCCGATGAAGCTCCGGTACGTCCCAACCTGAGCATCGGCGACAGCATTGCCGGGCTCCATGCCGCTTTCGGTGTGGCGTTGTCACTACTGTCACGCCAAACCAGTGGGCAAGGGCAAGTAGTCGATATCGCACTGTATGAAGCCATGTTTAATTTACTGGAAGGCGTAGTACCAGAATTTGATGGTGGCGGTGTGATTCGTGAGCCATCGGGTACCACAGTCACGGGCATTGTTCCCACAAATACCTATCGCTGTGGTGATGGCAAATTTGTGGTGATCGGTGGCAATGGCGATTCCATTTTTAAACGCCTAATGGAAGCCGCAGGCAGAACAGATATGGCCAACGATTCACGTTTAGCCAACAACGCAGGTCGAGTAGAACATGAACAGGATATTGATGAGGCTATTTCCACATGGTGCCAAAATCATAACAGTATCGAAATACTCAAAACCCTTGAAGAAAGTCGTGTGCCCGCAGGCCCAATTTATAACGCAGAAGATATGTTGGCAGACCCACACTTTAACGACCGTGGGTTATTCGAGCAGGTGGAAATTAATGGGGAGCCACTAAAAATTCCGGGGATGATTCCCAAGCTCAGTGACACGCCGGGAGAAACCGAGTGGCCAGGACCAGAAGTGGGTAGCCATAATGATGAAGTGTTGGGTGAGCTGCTGGGTTTGGATCAGGAAGCCCAGCAGAAGTTAAGGGATGATAGGGTGGTTTGATTGTTAAAGCCTAACCGGTGACTGCATAGAGAACAGCGTATGCAGTCACAGGTTAAATTTTAGTCTTCCATGCTGTCAATAAACGCCACTAAATTTGGGAAATTAGGCCCCTTCAATATATCAATCTGATTAGAAGTGGCCATTAAAATATTCTTTCTAGCTTTGTTTAATCGTCTGAGTTGAGGAACTACTTGTGAATCCACCTTTAAGGCGAAATCATACATATCTTTAAATTCTCTAGGTATCTTGTAGCCTTTGTTTGAGCTTGCGATTAACACGTCGTTATCTCGTAGCTTGGCAATTACAAGTGACCTAAGAATTTGTTCAGTTATTTTTCCATATCCGCTTTCTCGTATACAGAAGGTATCAAAAACAACAGTTGTTACAGCTTATAGTCAGTTGGAATCAATAGGGTTGATTGAATCCAGACCCAAATCCGGATTTTTTGTTTGTGCGCAAAAACAAAGTGATTTTAAGTTAAAACACCCTGAAATGAGTCGGCCAGTAATAAGGCCGGCTTTGGTTTCAACGAGCCAAATTATTGTCGATATTATGTAAAAGGCCGCTTCTTTTGACTTACTGACCAAAGTAGATCAGCAGGCAGGTAATGTGGAATTGAGGCAATGTCTCTCTCGGGCAAAACGAAGGGAAACAGAAACTGAGCAGCATTATTACGATGAACCCTTGGGTTATTTTGCATTGCGGCAACAAATTGCTGCTCGGATACATCATTCCCAGCATGAGGTTTCTGCAGATAATCTTGTTATTACCCATGGTTGCCAACATTCATTGCTATTGGCATTAATGTCGGCCACAGAGCCGGATGATATTGTGGCCATAGAGTCACCGGGTTTTTATGGTGCGATTCAATTATTGGAGGCACTTAATCGAAAGGTCATTGAGATGCCCAGTTCGCCCTCTACGGGTATTGATGTCGAAGCATTTCAATAGGCAGTGAATCAATGGGATATTAAGGCGCTGATTGTTGCACCTAACTATTCAAGCCCCACCGGGGCGTTTATGCCCAATGATGCAAAAATTCAATTGCTCGATTGTTGTATTAAGAATCAAATAACGATTATAGAAGATGATGTTTATAGTGATTTATATTTTAGTTTAAACAAACCTCGCAGTATTTATTCTTTTGATATTTCAGGTTCCGTTATTCTTTGTTCCTCTTTTTCAAAAACACTTTCGCGGGATTTAAGGCTTGGATGGATTTTACCGGGAAAGTTTATTCAAAAAGTAAAGCGACTAAAAATTGTCACTTCAATTTCTGTAGGTATTACATTACAGAAAGGGTTGGCTCTGTATCCGGAGCAGGGCAGTTATGAACGATATATTAAAAAGAAACGAAGGGAGCTAGAGACTCAATCCATGCAATGGCAGGGTGCTATAAAAAACCATTTGTTATCGGTACAAAGTTGCTCTGCCCCAAAGGGTGGGCTGACCTTATGGGTAGAACTACCCGCTAGTATTGATACGATAAAGCTTTATGAAAAGGCTCAGGATAGGGTATCACTATAACCCCCGGCCCTTTATTTAGCCCACAAAAGCTTAGCCCTAAGAATAAACATAGAAACTACTTACGTTTAAGTTTTTCTGAGGTGTTGACGGAGAAAAGGGCAGAAACATTGAAATCCCTAGAAGGGCTTATTCATAAAACATCGCTATAAGCTTTTTCAAGCTCTCCATGCGATTTTCTCGGCGAGTAAAGTAATTGACATGCTGCCCATTATTCCGGGTTTCAGAAAGTTGTATCCCCCACAAGGGCGAAATTTGATGGGGTAAAAGTGAGTAGCGTACATCGACAATACCCATGTCATCTTGTGGATCTATGCCAAGATAGTCAGCAGAGAACCAGCTGAAGCGTTGAATGTCTTTGGCTTGTTGAGAGTTTGGTTCAAGCCATGGAAAGTCATTGATTAGATTAAGTTTATGGGTATTGTCTCCGATCCATACCTTGGGGGTAAACAGCCCTGGCCGGACTGCGGTCACATGAAATTTATCTTCGGTTTCATACACGACTTTCCAGACCAGGATGTTAGCAAAACTGGGTTTTGCTTCTAACCGTATTGGTTGATGACTGCTCTCTTTTGCTAGGTCACGGCCAATATCCAATGCTCGTTCATGTTGGATGATGGCAATACCTAGGTAAATCGTTCCCCAAACCAAAGCACCATATAGGCAACGCCGAGATTTTAATACTGAACTCAACAGAATGAGTACCAGTAGAGGCAGTGTAAATAATGGGTCTATTACTGAAATAATATCCCAAGAGAAACGGTGATTGGTGATGGGCCACAACAGCTGTGTGCCATAGCTAGTGCAGCCATCCAGTAAACCATGGGTAGCGAACCCTAAAAAGCTCCAGAGATAAATAGCCTTAAAGTTTAATTGCCAACGGTTTGCGATTAATGGATAAAAAATTAGTGAACAAATCAGTGCACCAAAGGGAATAAACAGCAATGAATGGGTAAATTGTCGATGGTATTCCAGGACCAGCAATGGATCAGTGGACGATCGTATTAATACATCAAGATCGGGAGCCATAGCTGCCAGTGCACCAATCACACCAGCTTTAGCTAGTGTTTTAGTCTCTCCCTTGGTTTGTGCCAATGCTGCGCCGACTACGCCTTGGGTTATTGGATCCATGTTAACACTCTAATAGACGAAGAACTTTGATGGAGGTGGTTGCATAACCAACTTGGTTGATGAATTGGGTGTCATATTATGGAGCATACTCTGGAAAATAAAAAACCACCTCATAGGTGGTTTTTTATATGGTGGGCCCAGCACCTACTGAATTCGTGCAGTAACTATATGATTGATATATATCCTATGAGTATTTTTTGATTTATACCCCCATAAATACCCCC
>JALQUJ010000050.1 GCA_023263825.1 Porticoccus sp. | reverse complement strand
TGAGTGGCGAAGATATAGAAATCAGAATAAACAATCCCGACCCCCATAGAATTACTGAAATTCAGATGTTAAGCCTTTTTTGCCTGTGTGAACTTATTGACCAACAATTGTTTGGAGGAACTGCATAATGTTGCAACGGCTGACAGTTTTACTGTTAATTTGCAGCTGTACTTTAGCTATAACCTTGACTGGCTGTACGAGTATTATTCATGCCACCACTGATGAGCCAATTCAACCCGACCCAACCGATACGTCACTGGGAACTGATATTGATGACTGGCAACTGGAAACACTGATTGGCGTTAATATCAAGAAAGCTCATCCTGACCTTGAGCATGCCCACGTCAATATTCATTCCTATAACGGCGTTATCCTGCTAACAGGTGAAGTCCCATCTGCCGATGTTCGAACTCTTGCTGGTGATGCTGCCAGAAATTTTCGGGGCGTTCGTCAGGTACATAACGAGTTACAAGTGCGCGGGCCAACCTCACTTATTTCTCGAAGTAATGACACATGGCTATCGACCAAAGTGAAAACCAAGATCATTGCAGATAAAGAGATAAAGTCATCAACAGTAAAAGTTATCTCAGAAAACAGTGTGATTTACCTTATGGGGCTAGTAACCCATACAACTGCAGATAAAGCTGCTCACATTGCCAGCAAAACTGGTGGTGCATCCAGGGTGGTTAAAGTTTTTGAATATATAGATTAGCGTAGCTACTAATATCAAAGTGTTAATATAAAAAAACCGGCCTGATTAGGCCGGTTTTTTTATGGTATAAATGCTATAGAAACTACATAAGCTCAAGTGCTAACGCAGTTGCTTCGCCGCCACCAATACAAATACCAGCAACACCTTTAGACTTCTTATAGGTTTGCATAGCAGATAGCAATGTCACAATAATACGAGCACCCGATGCACCTATAGGATGACCCAGAGCGCAAGCTCCACCATGAACATTTACCTTCTCATGAGGAAGATCCAGTTCTTTCATGGCCGCCATAGTCACCGTAGCAAAAGCTTCGTTGACCTCATAAAGGTCAACATCATCCTTTGACCAGCCTACTTTTTTCAATAACTTTTGGATGGCACCAACGGGAGCTGTGGTAAACCACTCTGGCTCATGGGAGTTTGTCGTGTGAGCACAGACTTTAGCCAATGGCTTAAGGCCCATTTCTTCTGCAACGGATAAGCGCGTCAACACTAGTGCAGCAGCGCCGTCACTAATAGAGCTGGCATTTGCAGCGGTTACAGAACCATCTTTTTTAAATGCAGGGCGCATTTGAGGAATTTTCTCAGGGTTTCCTTTTCCTGGCTGCTCATCTGTAGTGTATTCCACTTCACCTCTTCTGGTTTTTACCGTAAAAGGGGTTATTTCCTGTTCAAACTTTCCTTCAGCAATGGCTTTTTGTGCACGCTCTAGAGAAGTAATCGCAAATGCATCCTGCTCTTCACGAGTAAATCCATATTTATCAACACACATCTCGGCAAAAATACCCATGGCTTCGCCATTATATGCATCTTCCAGCCCATCAAATGTCATATGATCATGAATCTTAGCGTCACCAAAACGGTAACCACCCCGACCCTGAAGCATCAAATAAGGAGCATTGGTCATACTTTCCATGCCGCCCGCCACAGCCACATCAACATGACCTAATGTCAGGCTATCCCAAGCATTCATGGCCGCTTTCATACCAGAGCCACAAACCTTGTTTAAAGTAGTTGCGCCAACACTTGTAGGCAATCCTGCACCAAGTGCAGCCTGCCTTGCAGGTGCTTGACGTAAACCTGCTGTTAAACAACAACCCATATCTACAGAGCCTATATTTTCTGGTGCCACGCCAGACCGCTCAACTGCAGCTTTAATCGCTGCTGCACCCAACTCTGTTGTTGGTACACCGTTAAATTGGCCCTGCATACTACCGATAGGCGTTCTTGCCATACCAACGATCACGATTGGATCAGACATAATTGAAACCTCTATTTAACTACTCTCAATTACTTAACCACCTTCAGTGAAGGCTTCTTTCTTATTTCACCAGAACCACCACTTCCTGATGGTTTATCCGTTGTAGACACCGGTTTGACCGGTGCAGGCCCGGAGGGTTCTGGCCCACTTGAATCTTCTGACTGAAAGATCATGCCCTGACCATTTTCACGAGCATATATCCCCATAATTGATTGGATAGGTAACCGGATCTCACTTGGCACCCCTCCAAATCTGGTACTAAAAGACACTTCCTGATTACTCATCACCAAATCAGTTATTGCTCTTGGCACCAAGTTTAAGACTATCTGACCATCACTAACATAGTCTTGAGGTACCTCAACGCCTGGATAAAAAGCATCTACCGCCATATAGGGGGTACACTGGTTATCTACAATCCAGTCATAGAATGCACGTATCAGGTACGGCCTGTTTGATGTCATTGTCATAGGCTTGATGTCGTTATCGTAAGCTCAGTACATGGAGTCGTCACTTGAAAGTATCAGACTCTAATTTCCCGAGTCGCATTCTACAAAAAAAGGGACCTAATATGTCCCTTTTTTATTCAAATCATCGAGCTAATTTACGACTGCAGTTTTAGGCTTGCAGTTCTCTTTCCAACTCAGACAAACTCTCCTGAAATGATTCACGTTCAAATAAACGTGCCATATAGTCATGCAGCGGCTTAGTCTGGCGGTTATTTGGTAATTCAATGCCCAAGCTTTCCAGGCGCCATAAAATGGGGCCAAGACAACAATCGACTAGAGTAAACTCTTCATTCATAAAGTAAGGCAAATCAGCAAATATCGGTGCAATACTAATCAGACTTTCACGCAGTTCCTTGCGCGCTTTTTCTGCCGTTTTACTTTCAGGTGAATGCACAATTTTATCCACCTGAGCACAGCAATCACGTTCAATTCGATGCATAAACTGGCGGCTCATTGCACGGGCAACAGGATACACAGGCAATAATGGTGGATGTGGAAAACGCTCATCCAAATATTCCATCATGACCTTTGTTTCATACAGAGCCAAATCACGGTCTACCAGTGTGGGCAATGAAGCATAGGGATTTAACTCCAGCACTTCTTCTGGAATTGATTTACCATCGACATCTTCGATATCAACTGTAACCCCTTTTTCTGCCAAGACAATTCTAACCCGATGGCTATAGTGACAACCTGGATCAGAATAAAATGTCATGGATGATCGTTTTGCAACAACCCCCATAGTAAGACCTCAACTGTAATTAGAAATAAAAGTGGGTGGCTGCTATTCAGCCACCCATAAAGGTATCAGTGAATATCTTTCCAATATTCACGGTTCAGCAGCCAAACCCAAATAAACAGGAATGCCAGGAACAATAAAGCATAGGTTCCGATACGCTTACGGTCTTCAGCCACAGGGTCGGCAAGATAGGCCATAAAGTTCACCAGATCAAAAACAGCCTGGTCGTATTCCTCGGGAGAAAGCTTGCCTTCTTCAGCGATAGTATAGCGACCACAATCATCTTCCAAGATCTCTTCACGTGTCAATGGATCACGCTTGATACCACCATTGTGTGCTAAAACAGGCCCAGGTGCACATTCTTGCAAACCTTGAAGGTCAAGCATGGCATGTGGCATGCCCACATCCTTAAACACTTTGTTGTTCACACCAACAGCACGAGTAGGGTCTGCATAAAAATGACGCAGATAGGTATATACCCACTCTGGTTGACGAGCACGAGTAACCAAGGTTAAGTCAGGTGGCGTTGCGCCAAACCATTGCTTTGCCTTATCTGCCGGCATAGAAATGTCCATCAGACTTCCGACTTTTTGATTAGCCAATACCAGATTTTTTGAAGCAATCTCTACCGGGATATCCAGGTCATTGGCAACTCTCTCCCAGCGGGAGTACTTTGCTGAGTGGCAGCCCATGCAGTAATTCACAAAGAGCTTTGCACCATGCTGGAGTGAATTATTTTGTATGGTTTTTTTATCAGAAGAAGATAAACGCTTACCTTCTGATTCCATCTGCTCAATAACAGGATTTACAAATTCATCACAATGGATTGTGCCACACTTAAAGCCTGATTCTGCACCCACGGCTTTTAATGGCGCCCATGCCAAGAACATAACAACCAAAAATGCGCCCCATGCTTTCCAGAAGCCTATTCCACCATCCATTGTCACACGCGCTGGTTCAGGTTTCGTCTTCTCCAGTTTGGTCCAAATAGGCATCGCCAGGAAGAACAAGAAGTACAAGATAGTACAAATCTGAGCCAAGAAAGTACGCGCAGGGGTAGGTGATTTCACACCCAGCACGCCCAAAATAATAAATACTGCAGCGAATACCAGCACTGAAACACGGCTGAAAGTACCTTTGTAGCGCATGGATTTCACTGGACTACGATCTAACCAAGGCAGCACAAACATAATAGCAATTGCAGCAGCCATAACCAGGAAGCCAGCAAACTTGTCAGGAACCGCCCTCAACATGGAATAGAAAGGTGTGAAGTACCAAACCGGTGCAATGTGCTCTGGTGTTTTCAGAGGGTTAGCAATTTCGAAGTTCGCATACTCAAGGAAGTAGCCGCCCATTTCAGGCACAAAGAACATGATGAAACAGAACACAAACAGGAATACCACAATGGGCACAATGTCATGAACAGTGTAGAACGGATGGAATGAAATGCCATCACGAGGAATACCGTTTTCATCTTTATTCTTCTTAATGTCAACACCGTCAGGGTTATTTGAACCCACTTCGTGCAGGGCAAGAATGTGCAGAACTACTAATGCCAAAAGAACAATCGGTACCGCAACAACGTGCAGAGACATAAAGCGGTTCAGGGTAATACCGGAAATCAAGTAATCACCACGCACCCACTGAACAATATCTTCACCAACAACGGGAATAGCACCAAACAGGGAAATAATCACCTGGGCACCCCAGTAAGACATTTGTCCCCAGGGTAATACATACCCCAAGAAGGCTTCAGCCATCAGGGCGACATAAATGGTCATCCCAAAAATCCAAACCAACTCACGCGGCGGCTTATAAGAACCGTAGATCAAACCACGGAACATATGCAGATAAACCACAATAAAGAAGGCAGATGCACCTGTAGAGTGCATATATCGAATAATCCAGCCGTAATCGACATCACGCATAATGTATTCAACGGAAGCAAAGGCCGCTTCTGAAGAACCCTGATAGCTCATCAGCAACCAGATGCCAGAAAGCAGTTGGATCACCAGTACGATCATTGACAATACGCCAAAGTAGTACCAGAAGTTAAAGTTTTTCGGCGCGTAGTACTCAGCCATGTGAGTATTCCAGGCGCGCATAATGGGTAAGCGTGAATCTACCCAATCACGAAATGCTATCAATGCGTTCATTATCCGGCCTCCTGATCTACACCAATGACAATGACACCATCACTCTCATAGGAGTATGGAGGAACATCAAGATTCGTTGGCGCGGGAACGCCTTTATAGACTCGTCCAGCCAAATCAAACTTAGAACCGTGGCAAGGACAGAAGAAACCACCAACCCATTCTTTGTTTTCACCACCAGAAGCGGGGTCGACACCCACTTCAGGGCGATACATCGGCGCACATCCCAAGTGAGTACACAGGCCCACAAGTACGAGGAATTCTTCTTTGCCTTCAATCGCACGGTGTTCACCGTTGACGTATTCAGGCTGTTTGGACTCCGCAGATGTTGGGTCCCTAAATGTATCGTCACGGCCAGAAAGACTCGCAAGGCTCTCAGGGGTACGACGAACAACATAGACCGGCTGTCCGCGCCACTCGAAAGTGACCATCTGACCAGGTTCAATTTTAGAAATATTGGCTTTGACCGGAGCACCAGCGGCTTTCGCCTTGGCACTTGGATTCCAAGAACCCACAAAAGGAACGGCTGCTCCCACAACCCCGGCAGCACCCACTACACAAGTGGCCCCTGTCAGGAAGCGGCGACGCCCCTCATTAACACCGTCATTACTCATGACGCTCTCCCGTTAACAGCAAAAGTTGGCAAATTTTTTTATGTATAAAAATGGCGTGCAATAGTAATGAAAACCCACATTTTTTACAAGATGAAAGGCGGTAACAATTAGGCTATTACTGGCATAAAGGCGAAAAAAAGGTATAAAAAAACCCGGCTATTTCTAGCCAGGTTATTTGTATTGCTCGTAACCTTAACGTTTCGAGAACTGTGGACGCTTACGCGCTTTGTGCAAGCCCACTTTCTTACGCTCTACTTCACGCGCATCACGGGTCAAGAACCCGGCCTTCCGCAAAGAGCTACGCAAACTCTCATCATACTGCAACAAAGCGCGTGCAATGCCGTGACGAATAGCGCCTGCCTGACCAAAACTGCCGCCACCGGCTACAGTAATTTTCAAATCAAATTTTTCCGTACCATCAACCAACTCTAATGGCTGACGTACAATCATGCGAGCAACTTCACGACCAAAGTATTGATCCAGAGTGCGATTATTGACGGTAATGTTGCCACCACCATTTGCCAGAAAAACTCTAGCTGATGAAGTTTTGCGGCGGCCAGTGCCGTAGTATTGAGCGTCTGCCATAATTAGCTTATCCGTTAAATATTCAGATCTTGAGGTTGCTGAGCAGCATGTGGATGCTCTTCACCTACATAGACTTTCAGTTTTTTGAACATTGCGTGCCCCAAAGGACCCTTTGGCAGCATGCCTTTAACAGCATTCTGAATGGTACGCTCAGGAGCTTTCTCCATCAGCTTTTCAAAGCTAATGGATTTTAAGCCACCCGGATAACCGGTGTGGCTGTGATAAATTTTGCCTTTTGCTTTATTACCCGTAACACGAATTTTGTCGACATTAACAACAACGATGTAGTCGCCTGTATCAACGTGGGGAGTGTACTCTGGCTTATGCTTACCACGCAGGCGGGTAGCAATCCCAGCGGCCAATCGGCCCAACGTCTTGTCCGCTGCATCAACAATGTACCAGTCGCGCTGGACAGTTTCGGGTTTCGCACTATATGTTTTCATTTGTTCCTGCCTGAAAAATTTTGGGGCTGCCAACTTGGACCTTCCCAGCTGGGCCTTCCCAAAAGGAGGGCGCATTTTACAGATGGCCCCCAGGCATTTCAAGGGGCTTTTACATCAAAAAACTATTAATTATCCAAAGCAACTCTTCTACCCATCAAGCTCTGCTCGGCAGATATAAATTTTTTGGGTAACTGAGCACTATGGGCGATGAGGCCTGGCCAGATACTCATGGGACTGCATCTCCAGCAAGCGACTCTGAGTTCTTTGAAACTCAAACGCCAAACCACCCCCCTCATATAAGGAGGGCATGTCTACCTCTGCGGAGATGACCAACTTCACGTTGCGATCGTAAAACTCATCCACCAGGTTAACAAAACGTCTTGCCTGATCATCATTTTTACGTCCCATCTGAGGAACCCCCCCAACCAAGACAGCATGAAACTCTCGCGCTAATTCAATGTAATCATACTGACTTCGAGGAATATCGCATATCACAGCAAAATCAAACCAAACCACATCCTCTGCCACATAACGACAGGGAACTGGTCTGTTTTCTATCTCAAGCTCCACAGCTTTTTGCACTTCACCCACCGCAGGTGCCAACCCCTCAAAGGCTGACATCAACGCTTTATCAGCATCGTTATCCAAAGGCGAATGATAGAGCTCAGCTTGCTCCAATGCCCTCAATCGATAATCGGTCCCACCATCCACATTCACCACATCCGTATGTTCGTTTAACAATGCAATAGTGGGCAAAAAGCGTTGGCGTTGCAGCCCGTTCTCGTAAAGACCATCAGGAATAATATTTGATGTGGCAACAAGGGCCACCCGCCGCTCAAACAAAAACTCAAGCAATGTGCCAAGCAGCATGGCATCCGTAATGTCAGATACAAAAAATTCGTCAAAACAAATAACTCTGGCTTCAGAAGCAATACGATTCGCCACCTTTTCCAAAGGGTTTTTTTCACCCTTAAGTTGCTTTAACTCATGGTGAACCCTTTTCATAAAGCGGTGAAAATGCGCTCGCATTTTTTGCTCGAAGGGGAGACTCTCGTAAAAATTATCCATTAAGTAAGTCTTGCCACGACCTACACCACCCCAAAAATAGACTCCCTTGATGGGCCCGACTTCAGGTGGCCTAACACCCAGCCTACCTATCAGCCTTGCCATCAAACCATTCTTGGGTGCACTCGACACACCATCATCTATCAGACGCTCATAAAGTGCCTGCAAATAACTAACCGCATGCTCTTGGGCCGGGTCATAACTAAATCCGCTTTTTTCCAAATCCTTCTGGTAACGCTGTGCGGGAGAAAGTTGTTCCATAAATGATTCTGCCGACATAAATTAAACTAAACAGTTAGGTTTGATAAAACATATTTTATACCGTTGAATTAAATAGCAAATTAAATACTTCCCATTCAACCAAAACCTATAGAAGGAGCATAATTTAACAGGGCAAGAACTTTAGCGAGACAGCTGCATATTCGCAACCCAGAGATCAAGAAGAAGGCCTGAAAGCCGAGCTCACCTAAAAACACTACACAAGAATACCGCTTATCTGGAAAAAAACACCGGCCAGGCCACCTACAAACAAAAAAAAGTTGCCTTACCTACCCTCATATCTCAGACTGTAGACTTGTGATACCTTATAATGCTTTATTTATTGCGTTACTTACATAACAACCCAATTTAAACATACAAACTAGTCGGAGCCATCGCTTGACCAACTCAACATTACTCATCGGACTCTTATGCCTTGCAGCTGGCCTGGTTATTGGTTTTGTTATGGCCAGAACTCTTCACCCCAAGGAACGTGCACGCAAGGAGCTGGAAGAGAAGCTTCAGCAATCCCAAGATCAAATAAAAGATTATCGGCAGGAAGTCACCGAACACTTTATGAAAACATCGGAACTGGTGAACAATCTCTCTCATAGCTATCGCGATGTTCATGAACATCTAGCAACAGGCGCAATGCGCTTGACCAATACAGAAATTAGCCGACAAATCATTGATGCCGGCTTTGGTCGCAATGAAAATCATCATGTCATTGCAAGTGAAACACCAGAGCCTCCCAAAGATTATGCACCTAAAGTTCCCGGCGGTATTTTAAGTGAAGAGTATGGCCTTAAGGATGACACCCATAACTCTCCTCAAAGCACCCCCCCAAAAGCAAGCACTGCCAATATCAATGTTGCTAACGATGCCGACAATCTTATTGACGATGACGAAGATCCAACATTAAAAGTGAGCTAGTCCGCGCCATGAGCGCATTCTCAAACTCACCTCAGATCATGCACCTAAATCGCACTTTTTACTTTGTGCCATAATGACTGCCGAAAGTGTTTCTATCTTCTAGAACAAAAGTGGCAAGTCAAAAACAGGAGTTGTCGGTGCCCACACTCTACCGAATAGTTCGCTATATGAGCTGGCCAGTAATTACCGGCCTGCTTGCTGCTGCTGTCATTTTACTGCTTTTTCCCCAAGGTCTTAACAACCACAGTGATGTGGAAACTGCTGACCTATCTCCAGAAGCTGACGCCGAATGGTCGGGCCCAGCCTCATACGCCTCAGCTGTTAGGCGAGCCTCACCGTCCGTCGTTAATATTTACACTCAGAAAAAGTTAGCTCGTGCTCGCCACCGTTTATTAGATGATCCCTTTTTTCAGCGTTTTTTTAACAGCAGAAATTTACCTCAACAACAAAGAATGCAATCGTCCCTCGGCTCAGGTGTCATTATTAGCGCAGACGGCTATATACTTACGAACAATCATGTTGTTAACGAAGCAGATGAAATCGTCGTACAACTACAAGATGGCCGTGAAGCAATGGTGGAAGTTGTCGGCCGTGATCGCGAAACAGATCTAGCCGTCCTTAGGGTCAACCTGGATCAGCTCACCCCCATCAGTCTTGGAGATCCAAACCAAGTAAAAGTCGGGGATGTAGTTCTTGCTATTGGCAATCCCTTTGGCGTGGGGCAATCCGTATCTCAGGGGATTGTCAGTGCCACAGGGCGCAATGGCTTGGGACTAAATACTTTTGAAAACTTTATTCAAACGGACGCAGCCATAAACCCTGGCAATTCTGGTGGCGCACTGGTCGACGCCTACGGTAATTTACTTGGCATTAACTCAGCTATCCTTGATCGCACCGGCCATTCCGTTGGAATTGGCTTTGCCATTCCCGGCAACACCGCTATCAAGGTACTGGAAGACATCGTCAAACATGGCCGTGTGATTAGAGGCTGGCTGGGCGTGGAGGCAAGCCAATTAAAGCGGCAAGCCGCCATTCAACTTGAGCTCGACCCACCCTCTGGCCTTGTCATTACTAACATCTACCAAGGCAGCCCCGCCCACTTGGCTGGGTTATTACCCGGCGACGTTATCACTCGCATCAATGATTACTGGGTTGTAGACAATGATCGCAGTATGAACCTCATCGCCAACCTGTCACCAGGGGATTCGGTAAAACTGGAAGTCCTCAGAAGTGGTGAAAAGACAACAATAATGGCTGTCGCGGGAACTCGACCTAACGTTAACTAAACAACCGTTATTTAGGCCACGCCAAGCAATGCTTTTAATGAGGAAATAAGCTGCTGATTTTGCTCTGGCAATCCCACAGTAATTCTTAGGTATTGATTAATTCTAGACTGATTGAAGTGCCGAACGATAATACCATCCTCTCTCAAGCCCGCCGATAACACAGCTGCATCGTGACCAGAATGCTTAACGAAGACAAAATTTGCCGCAGAAGGCAATACGGAAAAGCCGAGCGACTGTAGTTCAGTAGCTAGCCACTCGCGGCTAGTAATTACCTGCTCACAAGTTTCTTCGAAATAACCAACATCCTCTATAGCTGCTACGGCACCGACAATGGCCAAACGATCAAGAGGATAAGAATTAAAACTATTTTTGACTCGCTTAAGAGCGTCAATCAATGAGACATCGCCAGCAGCAAAGCCAACTCTTAAACCTGCCAATGACCGGGACTTTGAAAATGTCTGGGTTACCAACAAATTGGGATAACGGTTAATCAAGCCAACAGCGCTCTCGCCCCCAAAATCAATATAAGCCTCATCCACAACAACAACGGAATCTTTATTAACGCTAAGCAAGGATTCAATACCGGCTAATGACAGCAACTTACCCGTAGGGGCATTGGGGTTTGGGAAAATAATGCCCCCATTTGGCTGCTGATAATCAGCAAGATTTATGGACAAATCTTCTGACAGTGGGATCTGGGTAAAGTCCACTTGATATAACCCACAGTACACTGGATAAAAGCTGTAGGTGATATCAGGAAATAAAATTGGCGCATCATGTTTCAATAACCCCTGAAATATATGAGCCAACACTTCATCAGAACCATTCCCCACAAAGACCTGCGACACATCAACATCTAGCGACTGCGCAATGGCTTGCTTTAGGACATCAGCATTGGGGTCTGGATACAAACGCAGGGAGTCGCCCAGCTCTGTAGAAATGGCTGCGCTAACTTTAGGAGAGGGACCATAAGGGTTTTCGTTGGTATTCAACTTAACCAGATTGGCAAGCTTTGGCTGCTCCCCCGGAACATAAGGGTCAAGCTTACTGACAATATCACTCCAAAATTTATTTTCTGCCATTCTTACGCCCACTACTTGTCTATTTTTTAACCCTGAACTCAGCCGAACATGCATGGGCTGTCAACGACTCACCCCGAGCTAACACTGAGGCAGTCTTTCCTAATGTAGAAGCACCTTCCGCCGTGCACATAATGACTGACGATCGCTTCTGGAAATCATAGACACCGAGGGGTGAAGAAAAACGGGCAGTAGCAGATGTCGGCAACACATGGTTTGGACCAGCACAGTAATCACCTAGCGCTTCCGCGGTATACCGCCCCATAAAAATAGCGCCGGCATGACGTATTTTTGGCAACAACGCCTGGGGATCTGCCACCGACAGCTCTAAATGCTCTGGAGCAATCCGGTTAATCAAACTTACTGCAGCTTCGATACTCTCTACCGATATTAGTGCACTACGGCTTTCCAGAGCCGCACGAATAATCTCAGCACGCTCCATGGAAGGCAACAACTTTTCCATACTGGCTCTTACACTGGCGAGAAAATCAACATCATGGCTCACCAACAGAGACTGGGCATCTTCATCGTGTTCTGCCTGGGAAAATAAATCCATCGCGATCCAGTCAGGATCAGTATCACCATCGCAGACCACTAATATTTCTGATGGCCCAGCCACCATATCCAGACCAACACTACCAAATACAGCTCTCTTAGCTGTGGCTACATAAATATTGCCAGGGCCCACAATTTTATCGACTCTCGGTACTGTTTCAGTACCATAAGCTAACGCCCCAATTGCTTGCGCGCCTCCCAGAGTAAACACCCGATCGACTCCCGCTATAGCTGCTGCTGCCAACACAAGGGAGTTTAATTGCCCACCTGGAGCCGGAACGACCATAATAATTTCGGCAACACCGGCCACTTTAGCGGGTAACGCATTCATTAGAACAGAAGATGGGTAACTCGCTTTACCGCCCGGCACATAAATACCAACCCGATCAAGGGGTGTCACTTGCTGGCCCAATAACGTGCCATCAGCTTCTCGGTAATTCCAGGATTCTTGCTTTTGATGTTGGTGGTAATGGCGAATACGTTTGGCTGCCAACTCAAGAGCTTCCCGCTCTGCAGCAGGCAAACTATCCAGAGCCTTCTGTAATTCGTCTTTTGTGATAGAAAGTTCAGAAATACTGGTAATCTGTCGACGATCAAACCGATTGGTATAATCGACTAATGCCGAATCACCCTGCTGCCTTACATTCCGCAAGACATCATTAACAACTTCTTCTACTTGCCCATCAGAAACATTTTCCCAAGCAAGTAAATGATCAAGACGAACATCAAAATCGCTATCAAGGGAAGACAATTGCTTTATATTAATTGTATTCTCGCCAGACATAAAAACTAGCCTAACGCCTTACGCACATCATCCACTATTTGCTGAATAGCCTGATGCTTTGTTTTCATGGCAGCCTTATTAACAATTAACCGAGAACTCACTTCACAGATGCTATCCCGCGCTTCAAGACCATTGGCTTTTAGGGTATTACCTGTATCGACGATATCCACAATTTCATCCGCCAACGCCATAATAGGCGCCAACTCCATTGCCCCATAAAGCTTGATAATATCGACTTGCCGACCTTGTTCTGCATAAAACTGGCGGGCAATATTCACATATTTTGTTGCTACCCTAATGCGCCCTTCTTTTGGTGACACACCAATAATGCCGGCAGTCATCAATTGGCAACGCGCAATACCAAGATCCAAGGGCTCATAAATCCCTTCAGCACCATGTTCTAACAGAGTATCTTTTCCTGCCACACCGATATCTGCAGCGCCAAACTGCACATAGGTTGGCACATCGGAACCACGAAGAATCAATAAGCGCACATCATCGCGATTAGTATCAAAGAGTAATTTGCGGCTCTCACTAATATTTTCTACAGGCTCAATACCTGCAGCTGCCAACAGCGGCAATGTTTCCTTGAAT
The DNA here is from genome assembly GCA_023263825.1 of Porticoccus sp. GTDB lineage: Bacteria > Pseudomonadota > Gammaproteobacteria > Pseudomonadales > Porticoccaceae > Porticoccus. Next base: position 1,447 of record JALQUJ010000050.1, on the reverse strand, counting down.
ATTCGCCCTTTAGTAAGAGCTATGGTTATTTGCATAATCTTTTTATCTATATGATCTTTGGTTTTAGAAAAACCTTATAACACCCTGCATTAATTTTACTTTATTAGGATCAACCAGGGATTCGGCGAATATTAGCACCCAATTGCTGTAATTTTTCTTCAATACATTCATAGCCACGGTCAATATGGTAAATTCGATCAACCACGGTATCACCATCAGCAACTAATCCCGCAATCACCAAGCTGGCAGATGCACGTAAATCCGAAGCCATGACCGGTGCAGCCTTTAAACGCTCCACCCCAGTCACTATTGCAGTATTTCCTTCCAAAGTTATTGCCGCATCCATGCGATTCAATTCGTGCGCCTGAACCAAGCGATTCTCAAAAATTGTTTCTGTAATGGTTCCAACGCCTTCAGCTACAGCATTCACTGTTGTTAACTGTGCTTGCATATCTGTTGGAAACGCAGGGTAAGGAGCTGTTCTAAAGCTAACGGCTTTAGGGCGACGCCCCTCCATATCCAGCTCAATCCAATCATCGCCTGTGGTAATGTTAGCCCCAGCTTCTTCCAGCTTTAGCAATACTGCTTCAAGAATAGTCGGATCAGTATCTTTCAGCTTGACCTTACCTCGCGTTGCAGCTGCGGCTGCTAAATATGTTCCGGTCTCAATGCGGTCTGGCATGATTTTATAGCTGCCGCTGTGCAGTGACTCAACTCCGTCAACCATAACAGTAGCGGTGCCCATACCTGAAACCTTACCACCAAGAGCATTAATACAATTGGCCAGATCCACCACCTCAGGCTCTCGAGCAGCATTTTCAATAATAGTTTGACCATCGGCCAGCGCCGCTGCCATCATCAAATTCTCAGTAGCGCCAACAGAGGCAATATCCATAAAGATGTGTGCACCTTTAAGGCGCCCATCTACACTGGCATTAATGTAACCACCATCAATATCAATTTTGGCGCCCATCATTTCAAGGCCATGCAAGTGCAAATCAACAGGGCGACTGCCTATTGCACAACCTCCCGGAAAAGACACGCTGGCAGTGCCATATTTAGATAGCATAGGCCCTAAAACTAAAATAGATGCACGCATGGTTTTAACGAGCTCATAAGGTGCCACATAACTATGAAGTGTCGTCGCATCAACCTCAACTTGCATCTTTTCGTTCAAAATCACCGTCACACCAAGACAACCGAGCAATTCGAACATGGTTGTAATGTCATGTAAGTGGGGCACATTAGAGACCATCACGGGTCCATCCGCTAGTAGCGTTGCAGCCAATATAGGCAATGCAGAATTTTTTGCACCGGAAACGCGTATTTCTCCAGAAAGCGGCCCGCCACCAGAAATCAACAACTTATCCATTTATTACCCTTCTATCCGGGGAAAATTTCGACCAACTAACCAGGATTAGGCAGTGCCACAAAAAAGACAACACTA
>JALQUJ010000217.1 GCA_023263825.1 Porticoccus sp. | reverse complement strand
CAATAACGCTCTTTATCTTCTTGCTCTAACGTAGGATAAATTTTTTCCAAAAACGGCAATAATACAAGATCCAACTCAAGCATACCGCGTCGACTTGCCCAAAAAAGCCGGTTCCTATCCATTTAAAATCACCTGTTACCCATAGAAAAGGTGGGCATTATAGTAGAACTACTATATTTTACACACTAAGATGCCGTGATTTTGTATTAAGGCTTACTTTGTCTTTACAAAAGGCGTCACTACATTTGACCACAACCCTAAGTAGACTATGAATCACTGGCACCAATTTTTAGAGCAGCAAGGCGCAACTGTAGATGTTACAAATCATTCTCTATTCTTTGTAGAAACCCCTGCTAATTACCCTGGACTGCTACAACAACCTACGCTAACACCCGTGATTCATTTAGGCGTAGTTTCATTTCAGGGTCCAGACACTAAAAAGTTTTTACAAGGCCAAGTCACTTGTGATGTAGAACAACTCAATAGCAACAATCATCTTATTGGCGCCAGATGTAATTCCAAAGGAAGAGCCCTAACCAGCTTTTACCTTGTTCAAATCAATAATGATCAACTGCTTATGATAATGGATCTCTCATTAGTTAAATCCAGCATTGACGAACTATCGAAATATGCAGCTTTTTTTAAAGTGGAGTTAAATGACGCCAGTGAGGAATATCATTGTATTGGTTTAAACAATAGCTTCCCCGTTAATGAAACAGACTTAACGCCATCAACAACATTATTAGCAAACATTCGCTTGGAAGATCACCGTCAATTACTGGTTTTTTCAAAAGAACAATCTAAACCCCTATGGAATATTTTATTAGAACAATATAAACCTGTTGGAACAGAATATTGGGCATTGCAAAACATCCAGGCAGGTATTGCGAATATACAACTTGAAACATCCGCCATGTTTGTGCCCCAAATGTTTAATTTACAGGCTATTGATGGAATCAGTTTTAAAAAAGGCTGTTATACCGGACAAGAAGTTGTGGCTCGGATGAAATATTTGGGCAAGCTCAAGCGAAGAATGTATCGGCTGTTGTTACCTATACAAGTCTTATCTAAACAAAAATTACCTACACCAGGTTCAAGCTGCCAACTTCCAGAACAAGAACAAAGCATAGGGAATGTCGTTACTGCTGCCCATGCTGGTGAAGACACTCAAGAAATTTTAGCTGTTCTCACTGAAGAAGCAGCCAAATCAACAACATTAGTGATTGATGGTGAGCAGTATACGAACATCAACTATTTGCCGCTGCCCTATAAAATATAAAAACTATATATTTCAATTAAATAATTGAATAAATTAAAGTAAGTTATAGGCTGGTATCCTATGATTGAGTGGTTATCGACGAATCAAACACTTTTGACTTGGCTGAGTATCATTTCACTTATCACATTTGTGGGCAGCCTTCTGGCCCTGCCTTGGTTAATCGGGCTCATCCCTGAAGATTATTTTTTACACCAGCGTAGAAAACCTACCGACTTAAAACAACGCCATCCCATTACCAGACTCCTGCTTTTATTGGGGAAAAACTTACTCGGCCTTGCTCTTCTATGTGGTGGTTTGTTAATGCTATTTTTACCAGGGCAAGGCCTACTAACCATGGCTGTTGGCCTGTTATTAATGGACTATCCGGGAAAATATGCGCTGGAAAGGAAAATTGTCAGCCGCCCCTCCATTCTAAAGGGGATGAATTGGTTGAGAGCAAAGGGAGACCACCCTCCAATTAAAGTTGAATAACCTTAAACAGAAGATGGTAACTGCCAATCTATAGGTGCTAAACCTTGCTCATTAAGATATTGGTTTGTCATCGAAAAATGCTTACAACCAAAAAAACCCCGATGGGCCGACAACGGTGAGGGATGAGGTGCCTTTAGAACCTTATGTTTTGTCGAGTCAATCAATGCACCTTTTTTCTGTGCATAACTACCCCACAGCAAAAAAACCAATCCGTCTCTCTGTTCATTTAAAACTTGTACAGCTTTATCGGTAAATTGTTCCCATCCCTTCCCTTGATGTGCACCCGCATTACCCTGCTCAACTGTTAGTGTCGCGTTTAACAACAACACACCCTGGTCCGCCCATTTGGTAAGACATCCATGGTTGGGGGGAGAAATACCTAAATCACTGTGTAGTTCTTGGTACATATTCCTTAATGAAGGTGGAACAGCAACCCCTGGCAGAACAGAAAAACAGAGCCCGTGGGCTTGATTAGGGCTGTGATAGGGGTCTTGCCCAAGAACAACAACTTTGACTTGATCAAATGGTGTACTATTGAATGCAGAAAACCAGTTAGAACCAGCTGGATAGATAACCTTACCTGCTGACTTTTCGCTAACTAAAAACTCTTTAAGTTGAACCATATAGGGCTGATCAAACTCTGCACCCAAAACCTTTAGCCAGGTGGGTTCAAGTTTTACATTCTGTTTATCCATACTTTTACATCCAACGGGCTTTTACAACTATTATTCTTAAAGGGGCCAATAAACCGGAATTAATGTGCTAAATCAACTCATAAAAGCAGATCCAAGCACTATGATAAAACTATGGCAATGATACCGATATGGTAGAGAACACAAGTAAATAGCAGAAAAAGCAACGATGGAACATGTAGGTATAGCATTAGGTGGTGGCGGAGCAAAGGGCATTAGTCATGTTGTTGTCCTTGAAACGCTAGAGGAAATGGGCCTCAAACCATCATTCGTTTCAGGTACCAGCATTGGTGCCTTAATAGGTGCGATGTATTGTGCTGGTATGCCTACGAAGGAGATAAAAAATATTTTTCTTGAATTCAGCCTTAAGGAAAACGAAGCCTTAAAACACATCGTTACGAGAAAACATATTTTCAAAT